>JAQXFM010000085.1 GCA_029250305.1 Candidatus Poseidoniaceae archaeon
CGTTGTGGTTACGGCGTAGTAGTATGTACCATTGACACCGGGAGGAACAAGGAACGAGGCGCTGTGGTAGTCGACCGTTCCGTTAAGACCACGGCACTTGAATGCATCATTGGCCACCGCAACCGAAGAACATGCGACGATGTCCTCAACAAATGGTGTTAATTGTCCAATGGAAGATTCGGTGATTGGGGTTGCTGAGCGGTAGACGCTGTATGTTGCTGAAAAGAGGCCTTGAAGGACTGATCCATCAAAGTCGATGTTGCGCCAGGTGATGGTGGTGGTTTCACTTGAGGGGTCGAATGTTGCAGCGATGTCTTGTGCTTGCAAGTGAGAAGGATTTCCAAGATCTTCTGCCGCGACATTGGAGAGGGGCATGATGGCAAGCATCATGCACAGGACGAGGAAAAGTGCCTTCCTTTCAGTGCCTTTACCGAACGTTTGGTCTGTCATCAATGCTCTTGTAGCATGCTACCGTTATGAGTATGCCGCCTCTAAACCAGCCAATTGAGCGGTTCGGTGCACCCCGTAGGGGTGGCGGAATCACTCTGATTCGTTGCTTTGATTTGGCTGTGGAAGTGGGTCGTCTCGGTCGATTTGGGAGATTTCATGCTTGGCTTGTACAAATCGAATCAAAAAGGTCCACAGACCACCGAACGCGGAGATTACAACGGCGATGCTGACCGGGTTGATCCCAATGTGGTCAAGCGCACCCGGGAAGGTACCAAAATCTCCGATTTCAAGATGGATGAAAACACCCATCATCACAAGCGCAACAAGAGCAAGGATGGTTCGGTCTGCACGGGAGAAACCTCGGTAGTTACGAGTCCCTGCCACTGCTTGAGCTTGCGTCCCCATGTACGAGCCGAGCAATGTGAACAATGCGGCAAGAAGTCCGAAGGTGAAATCACCAACAAACACAGAACCAGCCAGGCAGACTGTCCAGATGATGTCAAGAAGGCGATCGAAGGTGTGGTCAAGATAATCGCCCCACCGAGTGACTTGTCCGGTCCGACGAGCCAATGGCCCATCTAGGGCATCGAGCACCATTGCGAACCCAATCAGCAACGCCCCCCCGAACAGCATGCTTGCGCCATAGGTATTGTTTGGAGCCATCAAAACGGACAAACCGCCAAGCACGCCAATCGGCAATGCAATCCATGTCAAAGTGGAGGGTTTCCAGGTGGAAATTGAATCAACTACTGGGTCGACCATGCGCTCCCATGAACTGCGAAGTTTCTCTAATGCCATACCAATCGATAGGGCTCCTTCGTCGGGGGGTGTTTGTTCTTTGGGTGGTCAAGCCAACCAATCGATGGCTTCTGAAGCAGTTGCATCGACGCCGTCGCTAGGACAACCATCGTCGATCCACTGGAGGATTTCCGAGGCCAATACCTCACTGGTGGCGAGGCCGGCATCGACCTCGAACACTGGAACATCAAGTTCAAATTCAAGAATTTCAGACCACGTGCCGGAAATCATTTCCCACTCAACATTCGCACGTACCTTCGCCTCGTTGTAGCCACGTTCTTCGAGGCGTTGTTTGAGCACATCTGGATGGCAGCGGATCAAAACGATGGCATCGATTTCCAACAGATGCGACAAGTGCCCATCAACAAAAACCGTACCCTCTGATTCGTCAATCCATTCCTCTGCCAGCTTGTGAACATCCACCGGCGCTGCCCCATCTGAAGCATCTTCTTCGCCAAGACAGTCGAATCGTTTTGCTAATTCGATGACCGATTCGATGGTGTGACCTTGTTCACCAAGATGTGCACAAAGGGTGGTTTTCCCGCTACCGGGTGTGCCAGTGACCGCAAAAACACGAGGTGGAACCATACCCCTGCCAACGCATGCCCGTTATTACATCCACCTCAAGATTCAACAGCGTGTTGTGATGATTCTTCGTTGAATCCGTTGGACAAAGGCATCAATAGGTGGGAGGTTCACCGTCTTCTTGCTCACATGTTTGGAATGAATGACCCCGCCCAAACGCTCCTACAACTTGAGCGATACATCCTCGACGGGCGGATGGAGATGTCCGAGGTCATGGCGATGCAGTTCACAGAGATGTTTCTTGCGAAGAAGAAACGCTCCACAGAAGACCAAATTATGTTGGTCAAAGGGCTTCGTATTTTGTGCGATGTGCTTGTGACAAGAGGAAAGGGAGCACGCGCAGTGGCAAGCGTCAACATACTTCTGAAGGAGCGTGCAAAACTCGTCAAGACACTCCGCAATGGCGCACCTCAGCTGCTTGAACAAATGACGCCCGAGGCCGAAGATCAACATCGGGCAGGCAATGTTCTTGCTTCCGGCGGAAAACAGCGGGCTGCAAGAAAAGCCTATGCAAAAGCCGAAAAATTAGCACCAGGAAACCTCGCTGCGGCCCTCGATGCATGCAGGTATATTGGATACGAAGCCAAGCTCATCGACCGTCTTGCAACCACTTGTCAAGCCGCAGGTCCCGTCATTTACACAGGGGGTGTGTTCATGCTTGAACCAGTTGGAAACAAATCAGTTGATGCAACTCAGGTTTCTGAAGCATTGTTGGGTGCTGTGCCGCACGGTATTGGAAATTCATCACTGTGCACGGCACAAGCACAACGCATTGAAGATGAAAAGACGGCCATCCTTCAGGGCGAGGCAGCCGCCAATGCTCGGTTGCAAAGCGCACTTGATTCGCTCACGCCAAAGCACGACTATTACGAATACAGTTAGGCTGATTTTTGGTAACGAGGGATGGATTTGAACCACCGATCTCCGGGTTATGAGCCCGACGGGATATCCAGACTACCCCACCTCGTTAACCAAAGGGCCGACCTTCCCTCCTTTCAAACCACCGATGCTGGCTTGTCGTTGGAAGTCATGCTCACAACGCAAGAAAAATGAGTGAAAAAAAGAGGTGCTGATTTGATGAAGGAGAACATCCTCTCAAGAACATGCGCTCCCGTACCTTCAGTCCAGTGCTGCTCAGTGTGGTTCTGCTGACGGCCATGCTTGCAGGATGCCTCGGCAGTGACGGGGACGATGAAAACGACAGCCCCATCGACCTCATCGTGTATTATGATGTGACGGCGGGGATCATCGAGGAGACCATCCAAAACAACCAGCAAGTGTCTGAAGACGGCGTTGATGTTGTCTTTGATTACTCGTACACGAAATCAACCGCAGGTGAAATCACAAATTTCTTATTCAGCCCAGGCGATGGTTCAACCACAATTTCTGTCAACAGTGCCGATACGGGAGAAATCACCTACACTTACCTCACACATGG
>JAQXFM010000089.1 GCA_029250305.1 Candidatus Poseidoniaceae archaeon
AAAGGCTGCTGCTCAGTTGCTCAGCGACCGTGGACTCGACGGTAGGGATTTGAATGCTGCAGGTACTGACCTGCGGACGTTCAACCCAACAAAAGTCATCGCACCTCTCATACGCCTCCCCGTCGCATTGCTCATTCTACCTATCTGCCTGTATGCCTTTGGGGGCCAAGTGGCCATGGGGCGATTGCTTGGTGATTCGACCGACGAAGGCCTTGATGCAAGAACTTCATACCACTTCTTAGCTGCCATGTTTGGCTCCCTCATGTTTTGGCCACTTCTCACAATTCTTGCAGTGTGGCTTTCTGTTAGCACGGCTTCCTCGCTCACAGATCTCATTGGGTTCGATTGGTTTGCCGTATATGGTGAAAGCCAGGTGGCCACGTGGCTTGCTGTAGGGACCCTTGCCGCATCCTTGTTCCCAATTTACTGGTTCAGCGGTCGGGTTTGGTCAAAGTTTTGGGATGACCTGGTTGACTTCAAACGCTTCCTCCTCCGTATGAATACCCGGGGCGCGCAGCGGCAAAACATACGCGGTGCGCTCAAGAACCTCCACGGTGAAATGGACAAAATGTCCCTTTGATTGAAGGGTGCGGTTCAAACGAGAGGAGTTCATCCGCCAACCATGAACCCCGATGCGGTCATCCAGCAAATCCAAGCATGGATGAAGCAAGAACGGCTTACTGTCAAGGTCCAACAGGACCCGCGCGCAGAAGCCCATTTCCTCATTAAGTACCCCGCAGGCAACCAAGGCCACATGTTTGCAGTTGTTGTTCCAAAAGGTCGCGACTTGGTCGCAATATCAAGCATGACCCGTGTCGACAAAGGCCAGCAGAAAGAAATGGCCAAGCACATGGAAGAGGATCGTGAAGAATGGCTCGAATGGGTCCATGAAGCGCGATTGCAACTCATCCGCTCAACCGTCGACTGGGGCATTCACATGGGCCATACCGGCAAAGAGAAAGCAGGCCCCCTCCAAGCATTCAATGTCAGTTTACCGATTTGGTTCGACGGGCTCACAAAGAATGAATTTATGCACGCCTTGCGCAATTTGTGGCTCGCAAAACTCGGCGTCATCCATGAAATCAAGTACTCTTACGGGCCGGGCATTGGTCAATCGGGCCCCGTTGATGATTGGCCAAAACCAAAGACCAATGTCGAAAGCAAAAACAGCCCTTCTGGGCCAGCAACGGCATCCTCGACAGAACACGAAATCGAATTCGATGAGAAGATGACATTTGGCTCCGGCTTCGACCCTTCGGAATGGGCTTGAACCCGTCGTTTAGCCCTGCCATCCCAGATGGTCAAAAAATGACATGTGGCAGGCGCGGTTAAGTACCATAAGTGTGAGAAAGAAACGGTCTCACCGCTGGATGTGTACACATGGGTCAAAAAATGAAGTCAGTAAGCCTCGTATCAATCATGATGCTCTCGGTGCTCTCAACGCTGTTGATGGCAACCGTCACCGTATCTGCAAACACAGTTGTCGTCACTGAAGCGATTCAAGTCGTCGACGGCGGAACGGCAACGGATCAACAAGCTGCCGTCAGTTCGGACAGCGAAGGAAACGTTCACGTCGTATGGACTCGAAACAACCTTCACCTCTACTATTCAATGATCTCACCACGCGGTGACACACTCATCGACACAACCCAAATCACCAACCCAGGACTTCACAAGATTTGGCATCCAGACATGGTCGTTGACGAAATGGACCGCGTTCACATTGTATGGACTGACAAAGCCAGCCAACACAAAATCGTCTACACTGTTCTGAATCCTTGGGCCACTCCTATGGATGGCTCCGCAAGCGACGATGGGACAATCAGCGCCATTGACGACCACGTCGTCTCAATGCGCGCCCAGAACCGCGACTGGCCAGCAATCGATTTGGACAGCCAAGGAAACGCCCACATTGTTTGGGAAGACTCGTATGACGAACTTCAACGATTCTTTAACCAACCACAGATTTACTACACCATGCTTCAGCCCGATATTTCCACTGGCGCAGTTGTCACCCTCTTCGACGACACCCTCCTCACTCCAATCATTGGCCACAAGGGCCACCCAGACGTTGTTGTTGACGCCAACGACTACGTCCAAATCGCATGGGATGACACACGAGGCGGTAAAGTCGAACTCGCTTTCATCGTCGACACCTCTGGTTCGATGTATTCCGAGTGGGCTGACATCTGCACCGTTGTTTACGGCGGCAACTTCGCTTCCGGCGGTTACTTCCAAGGCATCAAGCCAATGCTCGAAACTGCAAACATGACTGTCTACGAAACCATCTATGGTCTCGGCAACACCCTCCCTGGTGCAGCAAGTTCTGGAAACTGCGCTGGTAAGAACCAAAACGCAGGTCCACGAAACACGCCACTCGGACAGTTCCCTGGTGACAACTCTGGTGGCATTCGAAAGCTCCCCGGAACCGTGTACAACGGAAACACCTATTCCGGATACTCCGGTGAAGATTGGGGGCCAGGATCGAACTGGGCTTGCCTCTCTTGGAAAGATGCATCCGGCTACGTTCCAGGCAACCCGCCAACACAAGACGACCACAGGTGGAACCCGAACGCAACAAAGATCGTGATTCCAGTTTCTGACGAAGGACCAAAAGACGGCGACCCGTCCCAACAGGCTGATGACCTCACCGCAATTGAAGAAGCGCACGACAACTGCCTAACAGCA
Organism: Candidatus Poseidoniaceae archaeon; assembly: GCA_029250305.1. Taxonomy (GTDB): domain Archaea; phylum Thermoplasmatota; class Poseidoniia; order Poseidoniales; family Poseidoniaceae; genus MGIIa-L1. The sequence goes on from JAQXFM010000089.1 coordinate 2,689, forward strand.
GGTGTCATCCCAGTCGGTCTTTACGGCCAAGGCTACGGTGGCGCTGGAAACATCCAATCCCACTTCATGGATCTCGTACAGTGCCCGAATAATGTTGTTTCAACCCAAACCCGAAACTGCCCAGGCAACACCCTCCGCTCCTCTGATGCTGGTGGCCAAGCCTACGAATTCCCATCCGGCAGCGGTGGTGCAAACGCAATGGCACTTCTTGTTGAAGCGATGGTCTACATCTCGACCAACAACTCCCGTGAAATTTACATGTCCGTTTTGGACCCATACGGGAAGATGAACAACGACCCGACGTGGGTCCCTGGCGGCACTGGCCACTCCGTTGTCTCCGGCAACTATGTCGAAGACACAGGACTTGGTTCTGAAGGTCACTTGGTTGTTGTTAACGATACTCGCGTGACCATCGACGACGCATACTCCTTCCACCCAGCCATTGGCGTGGACATGCAAGGCAACACTCACATTGCTTGGATGGACGGGCGCGATTATGGATTCGAAAAAGCCGTCAACTACGAGGTCTACTACACCAAACTCCGTCTGCAAGGTGCTGGTGTTTGGGACGGAGCAGATGAAGGGCTATCCACATACGCAATCAAGAAGATTCAGGACACAGCCATCTCCAATGTGGAGACACCATCCGGAATCTCCGGTAACAGTCCATTCGGTGGAAACTCCGTGTTCCCTGCTCTCTTGACCGATGATCAAAACAATGTCCACATTGCATGGGTCG
>JAQXFM010000102.1 GCA_029250305.1 Candidatus Poseidoniaceae archaeon
CGACCCACATGGTTGAGAGGAAGAAGGCGTAATCGTAAACGTCCATGCCTCAAATTAACTCGGTCCTTTTTTAGTACCTCGTTTCCGTGTGAACATACTTGAGAACGGCGATGTTTGAATATAGAAGCAATTTTTGGTGGAGTCATGGAAAAGGGATTTTGGCACGATGCGACAGAAAATCATCCGGAAGGTCCAGACTTTTCTTCCCTCCACAGTTATGCTCACCATGACTTTCTCGCTGAGTATGGCGAATGTAAAAAAATTAGTGTCGACTTGGCCAATGGCCTTTTGAGCATGAAACCTTCAACAACATTTTCATCACGGATCGGCCAACTTTTCGGCGGAATGGGCTGGATCTTTGTTGGCATGCTCGGGATTCTTTCTTTGCTTGGATTCATCATGGCGGTGATTGAGGGCAGGTTGAGGGAAGATGTGTTCAACGCCGAAGGCAGTTGGTTGTCGATGTTTGGTTTCATGGTGATTGTACCATTGATGATTGTTCTTGCTTCCGAACGCTTCAATGGATTTCGAACATTGGTGTTTGACGTAGACAATGGAAGCGTTTCTTCCAAGCCTAAACCGATACCGATTGGTAGGGTGAAGGCGTTCACGCACGACAAGGTACAGGCGATTGTGGTGAGAAACCGTGATTTTGAGGAAACCCCAGACCATCCGGAGACAAAGGCGAAGTATTCCGATTATCTCGAGCCGGGAGTTTACCTATTGACCTCAAAAGGGTTGTACTCCATCTTTTCGTTGCTTTCGATGGAAGTTGCAGTTGATGCAACCAGATCGTTGGCGGAGTACTATGGCGTCGAAGTGTTCACCAATCCAGATGAAGAAGTTGACAACACTGGCGAGTATGAAGAGATGTACATGAATGCCTTAGTAGGAAATCACTCGTACTGATCTCATCCAATTGTTCACAATGTGTATTCCATTTTCGTTTAGAACTGATTTCCAAAGGTCATTTCCGCCAATGGCCTGGAATATATACCACAAAAAAGCCCTGAGAGTGGGTGATTTTGAAACCAGATGATTCGGCGATGCGTGGTGCAGGCAAAACCCGCTCGTGCATCAGTAGTCGTTTTCGACGCGTGGGGCGAGGAAATACTGCACATTGGCAGCACCGTCATTGAAAGAGAACTTCATCGAAAGCGGGTAGTTTTCGCCAAATCCAACTTCCACAGTTTCCAACGGGCCGAAGACCTTGGCCATTGGCACGAGGTAGGTGAGGGAGTATTGGCTGCGAGCAGGGTTGGCACACTCAAGGGACTGCAGTTCGTCCTTATGGAACGCAACGGTCACGGAATCGGTCGAACCCTGTACGTGAACAGTGAATGTGTTTGCGTCGATGCTGAGGTTGACCAGATCACCGACTTGGCGAGCAGCACGGAGCGCTTGAGCCAAATCTGCACCGGAGAGTTTGACCGTGCATGGGAGTTCCAAATTTGGAAGCGTAGGCACGTTCATTGTGGAATCGTCGAGCGGACGGATGTTGCGGTCAATCTTACCGAGGTTCAGTGTGAAGACACCGGATTCAGCGTTGAACGCCATTTCAATCATATCGGTCGCTCCGCCGAGGCTCACGAGTTCCTTGATCTTCCGAAGTTCCAAGCCGAGCTTGCTTTCGTCAATTTCCCAGGTATCAAATGCTGCAGCGTCAATGTTCATCTGAATCATTGCGACGTGCGACGGGTCAACGACCCGCACTTCCATTCCACCTTCACCGAAATCAAAGCGTGCGTCTTCAACAACAACACCCAAAGTTTCGATAATTTTGCTCATCAAGTCCTGTCGGGCCGTGACGTTCAACATATGAGATACACCCCTCTCCAATTTCTCTGCTTTTTTGACGGCTTATGAACTTACCATTCACTGAGGATAAAAAGGGGGCGTCGGGCGCGGTAATTTGAGCATCCGGAATTCACCGCGCATGTAAAGAAGAATCATCGTTGGCGGGTTCAAATTGAAATATGAGATAGTGAATCCCTAGTTATGCAAATGATTCGAGCAATCAATGTAATCACCCTAGCCTGCCTTTTACTCTTGACCGGATGTTTCGGTCTCGTTGATGATGAATTAACCACACCAGCTGAAGGGACAGGAAGCGGTGTTGATGTTGTGAACCACGCCCCCTCAATTACAACCTCGGAAACACTCAACTCGGTGTTTGCTGAATCAGAACAATATGAACCATACTACAACACAAACGATCAACTCGAAGGTTTCACGTTCTCTCTGTATCATGCTGCAATCGATATTGACGGTGACAATCTTACTGTTGGGTGGGACACAAACCTCGACGGGATGATTGATGTCAATGCAACAACAAATTCAGGAGTAACAGAATTCAACATTCCAGTCACAGAGATGAACGAACTCGATGGTTTCGATTATGAAGGATATTATCATTCCATTTTCGCATTAATCGCCATCGATGAACATGGCTTAGGGAATTCGATTTTTGTCGAGACCTACCACCTCGATTACAACGCATATGATGACTACACTGACGGAAACCTTGCCCTGTACCAATTCGGTGCAGAAGACGCAAACGGTGACACCACAGCTGGAACTGAAGACAACTTGGTCCGTGTGACCATGAGCCAAGGCGGCGACTTGAACTGGGCTTCGATCTCAGTCAAGATCTCCGTGAACAACGGCGCACCTGTCACTTGTGACAACCCTGGCGCAACAGGCGGCTCCTGCGGCCTTGTTGAGTTCGGATCCACCAGCGACCAAGTTTGGTCCGTTGGTGACGGTGTTACCATCGTCGAATCCGGCCAAGACCTTTGCACTGCAGGCGAAACCTGTGACATCAAGGTGACCATCACCGACACCCGTGAAGGAAAGACTCTCGATGAGTCCACTTCCTTCGCTGAGTGATTACCCAACGGTAATTCTCAACGTCTGTGAGTAAACACGTGTTCTGAGGAACACGAGATCCGCCCCTCCGTGGACTTCGGTCTGCGGGGGGGCTTTTTTTTTATTTTCAAATTCTACTTCTTTTGCTTTGAAGCAAGCACCCGCGTATCGGTGTGCTGATCCCACATGTGCAACGATCGACCTCTGAAACTGGTCCACATTGCTGCCAGCAGGTGTTCCATGCCTGTGAAGACTGAGCCAACTGTTGCAAGGCCCGGGATCCGCATTCCGTTGCGATGCAAAGCCCATGATGTGAGTGCAAGCAACTCGCACATGGCAAGGCTGCCGTGAAGCACCGCTAACGTGCCAATTGGCATGC
>JAQXFM010000111.1 GCA_029250305.1 Candidatus Poseidoniaceae archaeon
TACTTGGAAGATGATGAGGTTGAAGCAGAAGAAGATGCCGAAACGGAAGCGGACGGCGAGGATCACCACGAGCCAGAAGAATCTACGAACGTTTGGGACGAGTAAGGAGCAAAGTGGGCTCAGGACCTTCGTTCACTCTGTTGGTGCAGTCATTGTCCACTGAGTGTTAGGCTTGTGCCAATCTCGCACTTGGTCTGTTTCTAAGCGAAGTTGTAGGCCTTCACCGGGCATGAATTCCTCATTCGCAAACTCGAATGGGATGTCGATGTCATTGGTACGGAAGGTGTCGTCAAAGAGGATCGATTGTGAAACGACTGATCCGTCCATAGTTCGTTCAAGCACCACTCGAATGTGGCATTCTTGAAGCGGGTTACGGAGGGTGCAAGATTCGCTGCTTCCATCGTGCTCAACGTTCACGACGCCGCTGAAAGAAACGACACCAGAGGTTGGAACGAGGTTGACAACCGTGTCTTTTGCTGTTGGAGCACATACGCATTCCATGTTGTCAGATTCAACTTGGCCAATCACACCAACAGTGAGTTCAATGGAGGTCGTTTCGGTTTGCTCTTGGATTGTAGAGGTGGCAGTAACAAGGTAACGCCCAGGTTGTTGGAAACTATGAGAGACAATGGCTCCCGTAGCGGTGGTTCCATCGTTGAAATCCCAAATCACAATGCCATCGGCATTCTTCAATTCGAGATCAAAGGCGTGGAGGCGTTGGGTGATGACATCCTCCTCATCGTTGTCGCCGTCGTCGACTTCAATCAGGGTGTAGACATTCTCGCCATATGTGCTGGAGGTTTCGATCATCATGGGCTCTTCGTCCGACGAGGAAGCGATGTCTAGGTTGGTGAGAACTGCACCTGTCGCTGCACTTATGAGAAGCAGGAGGACAAGCGTAAGGGCAGAAAGTGAGTACTTCATAGGTGCCAATGGTTCTGTTGAACTTATCAACTTCTGTTTGAAAAAGCGACACGCAGAACGGCTTCAAGGACGTTGAGTGCGTTGCTTATCGGTTCTTGAGATAGTCTTCGCCATACCATGCCCATTGATCCAAAGTCCAGCCCTGAGGAAGCCCTTCTGGAGGCAATGGAGGTCCCACAGCCGGAGTATCTGGCATTGGTGGTTGTTGAACCACCTCGCCAAATGGCGAGGAATCAGAGGTTTGTTTTCTACGGATGAACAGAAGCGTTGCAACAACACCGGCCAAGAGAAGCAAACCTGTGCTCGCAAACAACACTGAAGCAGTGCCTGAAGCAGCATGCTTCATTGAATCACTGGGGTAAGCATCCCCTGCATCAGACCAGCCATCGCCATCAGTATCCAAACAGCCAAGGCGATCGTTGGTGGATGTTCCCGAAATTGTTGGACAATCATCGCTCATGTTGGTGTTTTGTTGGTCCGGATATGAATCACCGTCACCGTCAGACCAAAACAAAGAGTTCTGCGGGAACGCATCGGTTTCATCATCCCAACCGTCGCCGTCAAGGTCGGTGCAACCAAACCTCTGTTGGTTCGAGTCGCCTGGTATTTGTGGGCAGCTATCGCCTTCGAAGCCGTTGATTGAGTCACCGTAGCCGTCTGAATCTGTGTCTGCATGTTGTGTTGATTCTGCGGGGAATGCATCGCCTTCATTTGACCATCCATCTCCGTCATCGTCTAAACATCCGAAGCGATCGGCGTTTGAGGTACCGGTTTCTTCGGGACAAACATCGGCTTGGACGCCGGTTGGATTGTCACCATAGCCATCGCCATCAGCATCTGCGTATTGTGTCACCTCGCTCGGGAAAGCGTCAGCGCCTGAGTCGGCACCCCATGATGTGCTTGGGTTGGACCAACCATCGGCATCCGAGTCCAAACATCCAAGGCGATCTTCAGTGGAAGTACCGTACACACCTGGGCATTGGTCGCCGTTTACGCCGGATGGAGAATCACCGTAGCCGTCTTCGTCAGTGTCAGACCACTGGGAAGAGGTTGACGGGAACGTATCAATGGAGTCCGCATATCCATCGCCATCAGAATCGGGGCAACCGAACAATCGTCCGTTGTTGCTGGTGCCAGCCTCATTTGGACAATCATCATGTTTGTCAATCAAGCCGTCATTGTCATCGTCCTCATCTTCACTGCGGTCTTCACATCCATCTTGGTCTGCATCGCTTGTCAGTGTCGACGTGAATGAAAGGGAACTCTCTACGCACAAGTCTGAGCCCATTGAGGAGGCCTCACAAGCCCATGCTGGGTTTGAGCCTTCATCACAAATGGTATCATCGTCGTCATCGTAATCTTCACTCATGTCTTGGCAGCCATCACCGTCGTAGTCCGTCAGTGCTGTTGAGGTCCACGCCATTTCCCCGATTGGGCAGTCATCTCGAATATCGATGACAGCATCATTGTCATCATCGTAGTCTTCTGTGGAGTCCGCACAACCGTCCATGTCATGGTCTGTGAGTGAAGTTGGCGTCCAATTCACATCGCCTTGAGCGCAGGCATCATCTTCGTCAAGGAGGCCATCGTTGTCATCGTCTTGATCGCAGACATCGCCGAGCGCATCGCCATCGTGGTTGAGTTGAGCGTAATTTGCAACAAGTGGGCAATTGTCGTCGACATCGACAACGCCATCTCCGTCAGCGTCTGTGTAAGGATCGATTCGGACGACCTCATCTTGCACATTGTCCACATAATAGAGATGGCCATCTGGGCCAATTTCAAGCCCCATGATTGAGGAAGCAGTGGTTTGAATCGAACCTGCTTCCACGGCACTCTTACCGTTTGCACTCAAATCATATGCAACAATCTGGCCGTTTCCGTTGAGGGATACGAAGAGTTGGTCACCTTCAAGAGCGATACCTGAAGGGCGGTTGAGGCCAGTGTCCAACACGCCCCATTCCATTCCAGTGATCTCCGAATACTCTGCGAGCGGTTCGAGCCGTGTGGTTGAACTCATGATGTTGCTCGTTGAGTATGTTGGATCGTCGGTGTTCACCCATACCACGCGGTTTGCACCCGGATCAGAGATGTAGAGGATACCAGAATCTTTGTCCAAAACCATGTGCCCTGGCGTACCCAAAAGGTGAGACAACTGGACTTCTGAGTAACGTCGGACAATGCCATCAGAGTGATCATCCATGCCCGTATCGTGATCTTCTTGGAAGTCGTAATAGACAAGTTCACCGTAGTAACCATCGTTGTACCAGTAGGCATTATCTGAATCGTGGGCAATACCAACACCGAATGGTGATTCGTGATTCATGTCGATGTGGCTACCGAGCAATTCGTCGTTTTGATGCTCCATTGCAAAATGGTCGAGCGATGACGGCCACAGTGTTGGCCCCATGAAGTTGTTCGGAGAACCCTGACCGCAGTAGGTGTTCGCAGATTCTTGAGCGGAACCCCACTGCCAATCAAATTCCTCATGGTAGGCTCCAAATGCAATGGCACTCACTTCTTCGAGGAAGTGATTCCGGTGAGAATCCCTCCGGTTTTCCGAGGTTTGGTTTTCCATGCCTGTGTTCTCAATGATGCTAATGCTGTCAGTCGCCCGATTGGCAACCCACAACTCATTTGTTCGACCAGGGTGGAATTCCAAGTCCCTTGGTTCAGACAAGGCGTCTGTGTAGTCTGCGATGACCACCTCATCAAAGGCATCACCAAATTGTTCCACTGTCGGCGAGCTTTCGTTACCGACGGCGCTCAATGGGAGGTAAAAGAGCAAAACCATGAGAATGGTGAGGGGCACGCGACGGTTTGCCATGGTGTTCCGTTTGCTCGATGTCCTTTGATACCTTGCACA
>JAQXFM010000146.1 GCA_029250305.1 Candidatus Poseidoniaceae archaeon
GATTGTGGTGGAATCATCACGCCTGCATTGTTGATGAGGATGTCCACGCAACCGTGCTTCTCTGCCATTCGTTTTCCAAAGGCATCGACGCTTGCAAGGTTCGCCAAATCGAGTTCCTCAATCTGAATCTGAGCATCGGGTGATGCTGCGATCATCTTGGCTTGCGCTTTTCCTGCTTTGTCGAGGTTCCGGCAAGCAAGCACCACCAGTGCGCCCTTGTCTGCCAGTGCCAAGGCCATGTGGTAACCAATGCCAGTGTTGGAACCTGTGACGATGGCCGTCTTTCCCTTCTGACTGGTCATTTGTTCTGCCTTCCACTTGATGTCGATTTTCTTCATAGAATCACCTTGGTTGTGCTCGTTCCGATGCGCCTTTGTCAGTCACCTTTCGATGCGAGGCTCTGTGGACCCACTGGGGGTTTGTAGAGGGCTGTCGTGAGGTTCAGGCTTCAACGCCAGTGCTTGGTTGCACTGCCGCTGCTGCTTTGGCCTTCTTTGCTTCGACTTGGCGAGCGAGGAAGGAAACGACGTCGAGGATTTCGATGTCAGCGTAGCGCTCATCGCCTTCGAACTTCAAGCACTCAAAGTGAGAGACACACTTCGGGCAAGAGGTCAACATGGTGTCAGCACCAGTGGCTCGGATTTCTTCCATGCGTGTGACACGGAGGGCTCGAGCGTTCTCGTTGCATGACATCATGCTGGAGACACCACAGCACATTGCGTCTTCGCCGCTGTGTTCCATCTCGACAATCTCAACGCCTTCAACGCCTGCAATGAGTTTACGAGGTTCTTCGTAAACGCCCATTTGACGTCCAAGTCGGCAAGGGTCGTGGTAGGTGACCGTTGTTTCTTCTTCTGCCTTGAGGTTCATGTCAAAGCCGTTCTCTACGAGGAATTCAGTGGTGTGCATGACCTTGACGCCTTCAAGTTCGTAATCTCGAGCGAAGGTTCGGAAACACTCTGCACATGAAGACACGAGGGTATCGATGCCAGATTGTTCGATCTTCTTTTGGTTGTACGCCTTGAGTTTCTCAAACACTTCATCGAGGCCTTGCCACTTCTGGTCGTGACCACAGCACTTGAGGAAGTCTCGGCCGAGGTAGTTGACATCGACGTTCATGTCGTCAAACAAGGTGAACGCCGAGGTCGTTGCGTCGCCAAGGTTCATCTCGCCCTCGTTCACGTGGGAGAAGACCATCTCTTGGTCGAGGTAGTCAACACAGCCAGGGTAGTAGCCGATGTTCGAGGTGATCGGGTAGTCTTCCACGGTGATGAAGTCGTCATCAGCTGCTTCTTCTGCTTCAGCAGAGAGCACGGCTTGGAGAACGGTGTGAGGGATTTCCGCTTGTGGACCACCGACAATCAGCGATCGGCGGATGTCGACATAGGAGTCGTAGTTGACCAACTGTGGGCATGCGTTGGTGCACGCTGTGCACGTCAAACATGAATACAGCGGGACACCGTCGTCCTCATTGTTCCAAGAGTTGTAGATGATGTTGAGTTTGTCGCCTCCGTTGAAGAGTCGAACAGGGCATGCATCGTCGCACAGGTCACAGCCGTAGCACTTGTTCATCTCGAACTCATAGCCACGGGCCATTGACCGGAGGACCACGAATACAACGGCACCAAAGGTCAGGCACGGAATGAACATTGCATAGGTCAACTTTGCATCGAGTGCTTTTGGATTGGTGTGGTATGTTGGGTTCTCAATCGAGGTGTACGCCGTTCCACCAAGCGCCATTTGGCTGCTGTTGGTGAGATCGACGGTACGTCCGGCAAGAGCTTTCGGTGCGTCTTCACCCCACACGAGCAATGGTTGGAAACTTGCGATTGCAAACGAGGTTTCGGTGATGATGCTGTCGTTGTAAGCCAACGCTCCGTTCACACTCACCGTGTATTCGTATGCGTACTCACCAACGGCGAGTTCGAGTGTTGCACCTGCGCAATCATCGAAGCTTGTGATGGTCTTGTCATTGCTGTCCATGAGGGTCATGGTCGATGTGATCATGGTGACGGTGTTGATGTCGTTGATCTTTCGCTCAGAGGCTCGGTATTCACATGCAAGGTCAGTTGTGATTGTCTCAACGCTTTCATGGTGACCATCTGGGAAGTGGTTTTGGTCCTCTGTGATGATGAACGTTCCTGTAGTGACCCAGCCATCGCCTCCGTTGAAAGAGGTGGAATTGGCAGCGGCGTTGATGCCTAATGTAGCGTTTTGGTGACCGTTCGAGTCGGTGAAATCAGTGATGATGTAACGAGCTGGTTGGTAGATGCTCCAATCCAGCCATGCAGTGGTTGGCACAATTCCGTCGTCACTCCATCCACGTTCGTCTGTGAAGTCGTTGACATCGTGCACATGCACATCGGTTGGTTGTCCCCTCATTGCTTCGAGTTCAGGGTAGAGGTCATGGGTGAGTCCCTTGATGGTGAGGAGGCCTCCTTGGTCCCAGAATCCGTCGTCATAGGTGTCCCATGTAGCAACGGTTCCTGCGGTCGAGATGAGGAGGGATCCAATCAGAATCTGCTTTGCGTGGCCAGGAGTGAATCCAGCACCCCATGCCTTGACGAGCAAGGCTCGAGCGATGAAGTAGATACAAATCCACGCCAAAACACCCGTCATCATCCATGGTATCGAATTGAAGGCATCCGCCAACCAAGGCGCTCGAGTTCCACATAACAGATCGCCATGGCTGTCTAACTTACAGTAGTCGGACCTGTTTTTGCCGTATAACTCAAGGAAGATGTTGATCGAGAACACGGAGATGAACCAAATGTGGGCTAAGTAGACCGCACCAGCAGTGGCGAACCATGGATCTTCCACAGGGCGCTTCTCACGTCCACCGAGGAACGGCGGGAGTGCGAGGATGCTGACTGGGATACCAGTGAGGGCAGCGCCCCACCATGCAGCGTTCCATGGGAACACAGGTTGGCCGACGATTTCACCGATGAATCCGGTTGGTACCGTGAATTGAGGCAGGTATTCGCCCCATCGCAGGTATCCGTACGAAAACAACACGTACCAGTCTGGGAACACGAACCCAGCTTGTGCATACGGGTCGGCTGCACTGTGAAGTGGTGGTGGGATCAGCCATGCATAGAAGAGCAATACAGCGCCCATGAATGCAAAAATGATCGAGTCACGAAGCACTTCCTGTGGCCAGAAGCCATGCCCCGTTCGCGTGCGCACACGCTTTTCTCCAGCAGTCTGGAGTTGTTCTTTTTCTTCCATGTAGGAAGAAGCAACACGTCCTAGGTTCTCAATAAGTCCCATAATTCATACCTCCAAAGATCAATGTGGCTCCGCAATGCCTTGTACCCATACAATAAACAAGTGAATGATGATCAAAGTGGTCACAATCACAGGGAGAATGAAGACGTGAATGAAGTACATTCGAGTCACGGTTCGAGGTGTTAGGGATGAGCCGCTGAACAGCAAGGTTGCGACATACTTTCCGACCAGCGGGCTTGAATTCGCAAGGTTGATTCCAATCACGGCAGCACCGTAGGCCAGTGAATCCCAAGGAAGGAGGTAGCCTGAGTAACCAAAGACAATGGTGAGGGCCATCAATGCCACACCGATGAGCCAGTTGAGTTCACGAGGGTTTCGGTACGCACCGGTAAAGTAAACGCGGCACATGTGTAAGAAGACGCTTGCTACCATGAAGTGAGTCGCCCAGTGGTGGACCGCTCGAATGATGTAGCCAAACGGAAGTTCGGTCATGATGAATTGCATGCTCGCATAGGCAGGTGATGGATCGCCTTCGCCACCAGGGACGTAGTAGATACCAAGCACTGTTCCTGTGATCACGAGGATGATGAACGAAAGGAAGGAGATGCCACCGAGGCAGTACAGCGGGTACCAGTACCAAATGATACGGAGCTTGTATTTTTCAGCGTGTGTCAGTGGCATTTGACGGTGCATGTTGTAGTAGGCACCTTTTGACATGTTCCAGTAATCTTGGAGGCGGAAACGAGTGTCAAGCCAAGAGAAAATCCACAAGAACAACCGTTCAGCAAAACCCATTTTGCCAGTTGATTCAACCGCACGGAGGATTTCACGACGAGGCAGGTCGTCGTTTTCCTTGCGGAGGGTCAGCGCCACAAGGACGATGACGAAAGCGATGAAGAACCAAAGAATCCAGAACATTGTTGTCATTGTATCACCTCAGTCGCAGTATGTGTACCAATCGATGTAGTCAGTGATGCCTTCGATGACATCACCGTTGAGTTGTATTGGAATCAGCGGGAGACCGACTGGAGCAGGACCGCCTGCTTTGCGGATTCCTGCGTAATTGAATGTAGCACCGTTTGAGCGGTTTCGGTTGGTGTTCATTTCCAAAGCCGTTGGGTCGAATCGTGATGAGTGGCAGATGCAGAACAGTTTGGTGCCGCCATCGTCGCCGCCGCCGGGTGTCCACGAGTCTTCAGTGAACGAGTTGGAGACGAGTTGCCATCCTGGGATGCAGCACAAGTGCGTGCACCGTCCAAAAATCATGACAAGGTCTTCGGATGGGAAGATGCGAGGGTCTTGGTCGCTCAGGTCTTCAAAGTGGCCAATTGTCTTTCCAGTTTCGTCGACGCCTTCCATGAATTGGAAGCGAGCGAGTCCGCTTGATTCAGGAGTGCTCTTGTTTTGGGAGTGGTTGACGTAGGTAACGACCACAGGGACGCCGTTCCAAATACCGGATGCTCCAGCGGTTCCTGTGTTGGATTTTGCGGCTTCGTCGACAAAGTCAGTCTTTGTCATGAGTTGCAGGTGCTTGGCGCCGTACCATGCTTCGTCTTCTCGGCCCTTTGCCCAGAACACAACGCCGAGGTCGCCGCCAGTGCTGCCGCCAGGTGGCAAAAGAATCGCTGCGAATCCAAGAACGCCAAGGGATGCGGCAAGCACACCAGTTGCGGTGTTGAATCCATAGCGCAGGAATTGACGTCGGTTGACGTACGAGCCGCCGGCTTCGGCCGCCGATGCTGCGTCGCTTGGTGCTGGTTTGAGGTCGTATTCACGTGCCATAATGGATCACCACTTGTACTCCTTCCAATCTTTGGTGTGCTCAGGAATAAACTTGTTCTGAGCGTGCTTGACGATGATGGTGTCAGGCAAGACGAATTTGAGGTAAACCATGCCCATCATGCACAAGGTGACGAGCATGAGCGCAAGGTGGTAGGCGAGTTGTTGTTGATCCCAACCTTTGGCCAGTCCGTAAATCATAGAGAAGACCCAGTAGCACGACCAAAAGATGCCCCAAACAAAGAACAGCATGGTGAGGTATGAGCCTCCGGACGGTGCGAGTGAAGCGCTGACGATGGTGCCCGGTTCGGCGATGTTGAACACGCCATGGTCGATCGCAGACTCCATTTCTTCTTCGGTGAGCGAAGCGTTCTCAAGCGCCTTGCGGGCATCGTCGACGCTGATGGTGCCTTTTGCTACGCCTCGGAGAAGGGTGGAAATTGTATCGTCCATCACTGGTCACCTCTGCGCATCAGTTTGTACCGGAGCCTCAGTTGGTTACTTCGGCCCTTGTAGGAAGTGGAGAAGCTGTATCGGAGCAGGAATCCTGCGAAGGCAATCACTGCAAGCACCGCACCGAATCCAAGCAAACCAAGCCAGTGTGCTCGGAGTTTTGCTCCCATGTGGTGGAGGTCGACGCCGTGGTGGCTTGGTTCAGGAGGGCTGACGTTTCCATCGCCGGCGAACAGGGTTCGTGTGCCAAGGGCATCGGTTGTATCGTCGCCTTCTGGGAGGGCGAAGAGGAGTTGATTCCACTTGTCTTCAACACCCGGGAGTTGGTCGCCGTTGACCGAGTTGCCGGTGATCCAGAAGTTCACGGTGCCTTCGCCAGTTGCTGGGGCTTGCCATGTAATGACCCAATGGCGTTCGACTCCATCCGATGAGGCTTCAGTGTGCGTGAGGGTGGTGAGGTCTTCTTCCCAGTTCTGGACTTCTTCGCCGCCGAGCACACCCGTTGAGACTCGCATTGCGAAGCCAGCGGTGTAGGTGCCAGTGGCGGTTGGCCCACCTATCAGCTGGAGCGTCATGGTGTATGTTTCGCCACCGACCCATCCGTAAGGGACATCATCGAGGATGACTTGAACCGAATTGTCTGAATCTCCATTGTGGCACAGGCAGCCCTCTTTGGCCACATCGTCAATCGTTTCACCGGCGTTGCTTTGTTCGCCTCCGATGCCTGTGTGGTAGGAGGTGACAAGCCCCGGCAGGAGCAACAAAAGGATGAGCCCGGCGACCAGTCCGGTCCGTGTAGAAATTGACTCGCGTAGCATAGCCTCACCCAAGTGATTGAACCGACCCGTGTGGGCCCCTTAAACATTACCAGTGGAACCCTTGGCTCAGTGCCTTGCAGTGTGCCGTTTTTTGTCCAAAAAATTACTGGTTTATGAAGGGGGGCTCACGCCGCTGTATCTTTGCATGTCTCATAGGTAGTGGTTCAGCCCAACCAATGAGCAGAAGGGTTCTTTGATGGGGTGCCCAGAGTGAGGACCAGTGAGCCCATGTCGACGAATTTTGAGAACACATACGATTTGTCCACCGAGCAACTTGAACAACTCGACAATGCAGAGGAGATGATGCTCCGAAACGATCTGGGTGCAGCCGAGCGATTGCTGCTTTCGATGCTTGAGGCAGATGAGTCGTGCATTCCAGTTCTGTCAAACCTTGGGCATCTTTACGGGCGACACCTCTCAGAATTTGAGACGGCCATCGAATATTACGACCGAGTTTTGGCCATCGAGCCAGACAACGCATGGGCCCGTGATGCTCGTCGTCGTTACCTGCGCTATGTTTGAACCTCGTCGTCCTCATCGCCAAAGTTCATTTGGCATCGTGTGAAGGCCTCGTCATGGATGCAGACCAAATCCTCATCGCAGGGGTTGGTGGACTTGGTTGTGCTTGGGCCAAAGGGGCAAAGGAGCGCTGCTCAAGTGAAACTGATGTGCTGCTCATCGATGCCGATGACGAAAGTTTCGTCGACGCAGGAAGTGCGCATGTTCTCCGGCTTGGACACACCCTTGATTCCGTGGGTTGCGCTGCACTTCCTCCTCTTGCTGAGCAACGCATGCGAGGCTATACAGCGCTTGCAAACACCATTCTCGAACCAGTTGAATTGGTGATCTTGCTGACCGGTTTGGGCGGCGGGACGGGCACCGGTGCTGCGCATGAATTCGCTCGTCAAGCGCGTCAATCAGGTGCGCTCGTGCTCGCCGTGGCAGCGATGCCGTTCGAAGTGCAGGACACCCGCACAGAAATTGCAAAGTCAGGTCTCGAACGCCTCCAGCATGTTGCACATGTGACCGTTCGCTTGTCGCTTGACCGCTTGGCCCGCCAAGCGAGGCAGCAGGGCCAAAATTGGCAAATGGGTGCCGAGTGGATTGAAGATCTCGTCGATGGTCTGGTTCGCACCTTGATGCGAATGGGCTTGATTAATTTGGATTTGATGGACCTTCGTGCCATTGTGGATCAGGAGGGCGAAGCAACCATGCTTGTAGGTACGGGCCGTCCAGATGACCCCGAGTCGATTCTTCAGTCAGCCATGATGGCTCCTTTGTCTGCGTTGGATGTGGGCGGTGCAAGCGCTTGTTTGATTCAAGTTGAAGGTGGGCTCGGCATGACGATCGGCCAAGTGGATGCCGTGGCAAACATCTTCACAGACGCACTTGATGCAGATGCTCAAGTCATTCTCGGCGCAAGGGTGAGTGAAGATCTCGAAGACACCATACGTGTCGTAACGTTGTTGGCAGGCATCAAGCCTTCCGATTAGTCCTCGATGTTGATGACGTCTTCCCATTCGACTTCTGCTTGGAGG
>JAQXFM010000125.1 GCA_029250305.1 Candidatus Poseidoniaceae archaeon
GGGACTGGTCCGTTCATCATGTAGCCCAATCCGGATTTGTAGTAGTTTTCAAGGTGCTTTTTGACATCGAGACCTCTCTTTCTATAGAATTTGATGGCACCGTCATTCGACGCTTTCACTTCCAACTGGATGAAGTTCTTTTGATTCGCATGGCAAACGCCCACAAGATGATTCCAAGCTAAGGAACCCCAGCCAAACCCTTGGTATTCTGCCTGAAGGGCAAACGCTGCAATCCGAACCCCATCTTGCAAAAATGGCAACGCCCACATGAGACCTTTGAAGGAACTTGGGTCGGGGTACAGATCCATGTCGACCAAGAGTAAGTTTCCGTCCCAAGCAGGAATGGGAAGCGACGCAATCGAGACATCAGCGTAGACTTCGCCCGTTTCTTGAAGAAACAATTGTTTGATGTTGCCCCGCCAATCATGGGGAAGGTTTGCTGGTTCAACACCCAAAATCCATTGGATGTTGGTCATGTGATCAATCCTTTCGCCCTTTTCTGGACTGGGACCGTTCACCACGGTGTGGCGTCAAGTTCCTTGCGTTGACCTTCTTTTTCCGTTCTTGACGTCGTGAGGCCTTTGGGGAAGGTTGCTTCTTGGTGACGGAACTCAATCCTCCACTGTTTA
Organism: Candidatus Poseidoniaceae archaeon; assembly: GCA_029250305.1. Taxonomy (GTDB): domain Archaea; phylum Thermoplasmatota; class Poseidoniia; order Poseidoniales; family Poseidoniaceae; genus MGIIa-L1. The sequence continues at coordinate 630 of JAQXFM010000125.1, forward strand.
GCAAAACATCGAGATCGGTGAGCGAAAGGGTGCCACCGGATGCGGCTCGCTGTTGGACATCTTCAGGTCGTGGCCCATTGTTCCGTGGTTTCCAATCTGCCGAACCAGATTTCGTTCGCTTCTGGCCACCGCCTCGTTTGCCACCGCCCTTGTTTCCAGGTCGGTTTGAGGGTCGAGAAGGGTTCGAACTGATGCGCACCCATGCATCGAGGCGTCCTTTTTCTCTTCGAAGTCTGCGAAGTTCGGTGCGACGCTGGTCGATGACCTTGAGGAGTTTGTGCGCCTTCTTGTCAAATTGCATGGCGTCGCTGAAGTTGAGGTCCATGTCTTTCAACATCGGTTCAGATTCGAGCAATTCTTTCTTGTGCTTCAATTGCTCCTTCTCGTTCGCCTTGAGGGAGCGGACTGCATCCTTTTGCTCCTTGAGCAAAGCGATGAAGGCTTTGTGTGCGTCTTGTGCTTTTGTCGCTTCAGCGTGCATGGCTTGCAATTCAAAGAACCACGAGAACTGGTCTTCTTCCCTTCGCAGGGATGGGACTTGGAAAAGGTCCATCTCGCCCGTGAGTTGTTTGTAGACATCGGTGAGCAGTTCTTCGATCCTGTACAGCGGGAGACCAATGCGCTTGTTGATTTCATCGCGAGTTGCCTGGAGTACATCCATCTCTTTCGATCGTGGGCGAAGGGTCCGGACGATGGTTCGCAACTCATTGCGCAATTCGGTTGTGTCTTCGATGGTGCCTCGCAAGGCACGGGACATCCGAACGTTGTGCTTTCGCTCTTCGGTGAGGGCGTTCATTCGTTCATCCAGTGCTTCGATTGCGGTGGCATTCTCGCTCAGAAGTGCAGCCACTTCCTCTTTGGATTTCTTGCGAAGGTCTTCGAACAAATCAAACTCGGCCACAGGAACAAATCGTTCCGGGTTCTTTGCTTCGACAATTGAGTCCCAACGACCGCCATCACCCATTGCGAGGCATGCCCGAATGAATTCTTCTTGGATGTCGAGGGCGCCAGCAGGTCGGAGCACTCGGCTCAAGTCGTGCTTGAGGTCGAATGGGTCTTCGATTGGCAGTGAGTGTTGTCCAAGTCGAGTTTTCTTTTCCATCAAGACTGCCTTTTCGGCCTTCGGGGTCTCATGCTTCCATTTCTTAGATTTTCGAGTCACTGGGCTGCCAGTTCGTACTGACACAACGTGGTCTTTGAACGGCCAAGATGCGGCGTATTGGAAGATGAATTCGACAAAGAGTTCACCGAGGCTTTGGTTGTTTTTCGGATCCATCGTGATGCTGTCCACTTCACTCATGGTGAGGTCATAGGTGGTGCCCTCAACTTCAACCATTGAGCGTTCTTGACCTTCTTGGAGGACCGGAGCGACTGGCGGTGTTGTTTGTTGGAGTGCTTGAACGGCCAGCAAGGTCCACGCATAGGAGGAAAAAGTGCCAGATGCAGCGTCGCTGACATCCCTTCGGTTGGCCCAATGCTTGACCGCTAAGATGACGCTTCGAATTCGCTCGTCGAAAGATGAGTATCGCTTCAGCAGCTCTGTGTTGTGCAGGGCGAGCGTGTTGTTGATGCAGATGTCCACTGGAATTTTGGTTCGCTCATCTTTGAATTTGATGATCGGAACCTTCGCACGAGGCAGCATGACGATGTCTTCCATGTCATGTTGCTTGAGGAGTCGATTGACTTGGCGAAGCGCCTTCGCGGGGATGTCACCTTTGAATTGGAGGCACAGATCAAGGTCCCCTGCTTGCAATGTCAGCCCTGATTGCGACGAGCCAAATTGTTGAAGTTCAGCGTTCTTGAATCTGTGCTCAAGGGTTCGCTTCAGGTGTCGGAACAGTCCTGCGCGGGCTTTGAGTTGCTTTGGAGTTGGTCCTTCAGATTTCAGCATTGCTTCGATGCCTTCGCCGATGTTGAGGATGACCTCTTCACTCACGCTGTCCATTGTCGGGAGTTCGAGCGAGCCACAGAGGTGCTTGTGGACGTTGGGCCAACGAGCGATTTGTTGAGGCGTGAAGCCCGTCGTCTTGCATTCATCACTCACTCCTCTTCACCTCCAGCTTTGGGTTGTGCAGTGGAGGTGCGTCGTGCCTTTCCTCGCTTGGGAGCGTCTTTCTTGGTTGGCTTTCGGTTGCGAACGGAACTTGACACACCACCTTCCTTGACCTTTGTTGCGTTGCTCAAGAGGCGATCATAGCCACCATCGATGATTTTCTGCCAGTGCTCAATCCCGCGTTGACTGCTGTCGAGTGCTTCAGCAAGCCGCTTCGTTCGGCCATCAGCTCGGCGTCGATGGGCTTCATGCTCCACATAGGTTGTGTGAAAATACTCGTTCTCAGAGGCAAGTTCGAGGATTGCATCGTGGGCTTTCTGGGCTGTGTCGAGCAGTGCTTTTGCTTCTTTGAACGATGCATCCATTTCAGTAAGTCCTTCCTGACTTGATGCACGCTGAGCCACCCATTCGTCATGTTGACGGATGAGCGCCTTCATCTCTTGGATGTATTTTTGTTCAGTTTTATGATTGCCAGCGTTCGTCTCAAGTTCCAGTTCAAGGCTTTGTAATTTCGAATCAAGTTTTTCCTTGGCCCATTTTGGGTCTGGATCCTTAATGCCACCGGATGCTTGGAGTTGATCCCTCAAGGCCCCGGCTCGCTTGAACAAGGCACGTGCCTTGGTTTGAGCATCTGCGCGTTCCCTCTTGAGGCTCGCAACTTTGGTGTTGATGCCATCTCGCTTTTCCTTGGCGGCACGGGCAAGAGGTTCGGCTGCCAAGAGTTCTTCTTGCCGGGCATCAAGTTGCTCTGGTATGACCTCAGCAAGGCGTTCGCGACGGTGTAAAATGGACTTCGCCAGTAAGGCGGGGGTCACACCGAGCAACTCTTCGGGGGTCATACAGTGTCCCCCCACCTTTCTTCCTTGAATAAACACTGCGTAGCGACCCCTTTTGGCGTGACGGTGAAGAACCCCCTCGACAAGCCGCTCTCATGGGGGGGGCGAAAGCGGGCCGTATGCTCACGGCAACAGGCTTGATGTCGCTCCTTTTTCTCAGTTTAATCGCTCCACAGGCGGCTGCTATGGGTGGCGAGGCAACCATCGAATCCGCAAGCATCTCCATTGACCTCTCTCAACAAATTGAATCTGCTTCGTTTACCTACACCTTTGATGTCGAGGAACAAAGCGGTCAAAGTGCAGACATCACCGTCCAATCCACGCTCTCCACCATCGCTGGGGTGCTCCTCGAGAGCATCAATGAAAGCCGAACTGTGTCCATGAACGGAGTTGAATCATTCAGCGTCACCTTCTCATCGGTTCCTTTCGGCTATTCGATCGTCGAAACAACGCTCACAGGGGATGCAGGTCCAAATTCGAGCACTCATGTCACATCGTTCAACAGGACCATTCAACGCATGGTGCCTCTGGATGTGAGCGTGGCAGAAGGTGGCGATTTCACCTTTACAAGCATCGACGCAACCGGTTTGGCGACAGGAAACCTAACCGTCAATGATGGCGATCATGTCGCCATCCAAGTCCCAATTCTCAACAATGGTGACTACGACTGGAACGGAACGCTTTCGGCTTCGGTCACCTCTGGTGGTCTCAATGAATGGATCAACACCAGCAATGTAGAAGTCTTGGCCATGTCGAGCACTGTTGTAACATTGAATACATCCATTTCGATGACTGAGGGCGTAGCTTCGCTTTCTGTTGCACTCAATGACAGCGGTGATGGTGATACCAGCGATGAATCAAGACTGGTTCAGTTCACCATCGCACCGCCGCCGTTGCCAATGCTTGACGGAAGCGTTGAATTGGTTACCGAAGCATACAACGCAGGTGATGTGCTCGACTGGAATCTAACCGTTTACAACAACGGAACCCGTGAGTTTTCAGGGGATGTCGTGTGCATGTTTGGTCAAACAACAGTCCTCAACCAATCAACAGAACTTGCCATACAAGGCTCTTCCACGCTGAGTTTCACCACGCAAGCCCGTCCAGCCGAACTTATCTGTACGGCACACGGCATGCGCCTCTCCGAGGCATCCTCGTTCCCAGTGAGCGTCGACTTTACTGTGGTCTCGGCCATCTTTGAGGCAGCGGGTTCCACAACACCCGGTGTGCTTGATGGTCCGTGGCACGTTGGCGACAGCGCACGATTTTCCATGCTTGTTCGCAATCACGGTGAAATTGAAGGATCGATTGCGCTTGAATGCACAACCGCACAAGCCGTTTACACGAGTCCAACGCTCACGCTTGATGTTGATGCCGCCGGTGAGGTTTCTGTGATTGTCCCAATGCTTGCTGATGGCGACCAAACCATCGAATGGCGTCTTGTCTCCAGTGATGGAAGCGTCGATGAAGGACTCAACGGCTCGGTCACGGTCCCTGTTGCTGCCAAGCAAGTGTTGACTCCAAAGGTTGAATCCGTCACGTGGGATGCCGAAGAAGGCGTCAATATGGACTGGTCTGTAACGCTCGGTGAGGGTGTGGACCGGGATGTTCGAATCCGCATTGGATATTTTGACTCTGGCGACACATACCTTCTTGATTACACGGTTGTGCTGACGCCTGGCATCACTTCCGATTCACTTCACCTTGGCTTTGTCAACGCAGATCGTGTGTCCATACGAGTCGATGCAATGAATTGGAGTGAAGCATTTGGGCCTTCAAGCGATAGCAAGTCAGTGCCGAGCGAGCGCCCGGTCTATAGCATGGTTATGAGCGAGTTGGCCTCGCCATCAAGGCCCAGCACAGGCCAAGACGCCACGGTTCAAGTCACCATTTCGAACACCGGAAACGCTGACGGCGTCGCCGGTGAGATTCTTCTGCTGGGCGAAGATCGAACCCTCTATGGCACCCAGTCCACCGACGCGTTGAGCGTAGGCGAGTCGGAAACGATGTCCTTCACATTGGACTGGCCGGAGGGCACACGAGTGAAACTCGAAGCCGTTTGGACTGTGGATGGTGAACAAATCACTGCTCCGGGGTCGTTCACCTCTGCTGAAGCAGCGGTCGTTGAGGATTCATTCAGCATCCCGTGGGTCGGTTTGTTCGGTGGAGTTGCCCTCGCTGGAGCCATCCTTGCTGCAGTTCGAATTCGACAAAAGCAAGGACTATCGCCATCGAAGAAATCCAAAACGCCTTCGAAATTGAAGACCAGTACCAAATCCGTGGCAACGGATGAAAAAATTCAGGTCGGCTGTCCAGAGTGCGCCCGGCAACTTCGTGTTCCAGCCTCCTACACCGGATCGGTGCGATGCCCTGATTGCTCCAACCGATTTGATGTTGAAGGAGCCCCGGCTGAAGAAGAGGATGAGGGCATCGAAACTGTTGAAGAACCAGAAGACGAACCAGTGGATGAAAAGATTGAGGTTTCATGCCCCGAGTGTTCACAATCGCTTCGAGTTCCAAGCAGTTACGCTGGTTCTGTTCGTTGCCCTGCATGTGAACATGTCTTCAAAGCACAGGGCTAAGAATCAAAATCGGGTGAAGGAACATGAGTGGTCATTTCAAAGAATTTGAGGATGAATACCTCGAAACAATGTACGAATTCTATGAACGCGACGCAGAGGCACTTGTCCGAACGGGTGACCTTTCAGACGCACTCAAGGTCTCGCCAGCTTCAGCGACAGAGATGATTCAGCGACTGGCTTCGAAAGGTCTTGTTGATTACACGCCCTACAAGGGCGCACGGCTCACAGAGATCGGGTTGGTTCACGGCAAGAAAATGAAGCGAAAGCATCGATTGGCAGAGGTCCTCTTGGACATCTTGCCATTTGACGGCAATGCACATGCCACGGCTTGCCGCCTTGAACACGCCATCGATGACGACTTGGAAGTGGCTCTATCACTCCTGCTTGGTCGACCGGATGTGGACCCAAGCGGTCGAGAAATACCCTCGCCGACTGAGGATATTCTCGCCCGCATCGAGGCTAATCACCGCCTTATTCGGCCCCTCTCATCAATGCAAATTGGAGAAGAGGGCACCCTCCAAGCCATGGTCATGGCCCCGTCTCAGAAAGCAACGATTGAGTCGGTTGGACTTCGCATTGGCGTGACGATTGCCAAGGACGAAGATGGGTATTTGTTGGAAGATGGCACACGTGTGGAACTCGACGCCGATTTCGAGTCACAACTCTTGTTTCGCCCCGCATGAATCAAATATTGATGTAAGGCTTTAGAAGACAGCCTTCATGGTATCATCATGGTCGCTGAGGAAGCATCGGTTGAAACCTCCGAAGAATCCTTTCTCTCTTCGGAGCGATTCTGGTTTGCACTGGATCAGCAACTGGTGAGTTCAGGGCTTCGCTTGCTCCTTTTACTCCCTGCATTTTCCTTCCTTACCGCCTTTGGTGCCCTTGCTTATGCACAAACTTCACCAAACTGGTGGGCGAAAATTGAACCCACTCTGAACTTGTCCTTTGCCATGGCATTGATTTCCCTTACGTTCGTGATTCTCTTTGGGTTCATCATCACGCAAATCATCCACCGTCATCGGACCCATTTATCCATCGCCAGTTTCCAATCTGAAGTCGAACGCCTCAATGACGAACACCGAGCGGTTCAATCCTTGCACGGCTACGAAGGACTGGCACATCACATGACCAGTGTTCGCACCAGGCACACTCTTTCGCTCTCCTATGCAGTGGTTTCCATTCTGCTGCTTATTGGCATTTTTTACCTTAACATCGTGACCCTCAATGGACGCATTCTTCTCTTGCTTTCCTTCTCGTTCACGATGCTTTCCTTGGGTCAGCACATGTCAACCCGCACCCGTCCATTCAACATGGATGAGCGCACGGGTTTGCTCGATGCATACAACCCGCCAATCCATCCTTCAACATTGGAGATGGTGTTCAGTGATTTGGTGAAAACTCACATGGACCCTCTGCTTCGCTCCGAATACGAAGTGTATTCCAAAGAGATAGAATCGTACATTCTTCCCAAGATCGATGCTCAGTTTGCACGAGAAAAACTTCTGATGACGCTGTACCGACATTCCAAAGGGCTCGATTTCAAAACAATGGAAAGCGAACTTGGCGAGGTGCTCAACAAAAAGGGTATGGACATGGTTCGGGAACACCCCGTCTTCACGATGGAGGAGTGGCTCTCCATTATCACCCACGTTGAACGCTCTTGCCCTGCTTTTTTCCGAATGATCGGTCGTATCGAAGAAGACCTTGGAGCCGGTCGTGACACGACCACTGGCGACATTGTGTTCGAGGTGGATATGGAGAATGTGGTGCACGAACGGGCCAACCTGTTTACCCTGATGCACAACCTTTCAGATGAACCACGTACCATCGTCCTGCGAGTGCAATCCCCTGACTTCCGGCCTCACGATTTGGCCATGACCTATCGCCTGAATCCTGGCGAACAACGATGGTGGTCGAACAAGAGCCTCCCGCTTGCCGCAGAAGGTGACGAGGATGTTCTTGGCATCATGTCGGGGTTGCTCCGAGATGGGACAATGGCATGGCAATCCTTGCTGCCTGAGCGCTTTGGAGAAGCCACAGTTTCCGTTCGTCTCGAAGAACAAAGTGGGGATTTGTTGATTGGTCGACAAATCAATGTTCGGGTGCGATCGAAGTACCGTGAGCGCGTGCGCGCTTCGAGTTCCCTCACCGCTAATCTTCTTGGCGGACTTGGCCTCGTGCTTGCAGTTTTCATCAAAATCCGTGAAATTTTTGACGCCATTTGAGCCGGCCTTGAGGTTGAGGCCCTTCCGTAGCCTTGAAATGGGCTACGCTATGGACAAACCATGCGCGGAATGAAGGACGATGCGACACCAAGCCCCGATGGGGAGTTGAAAGACGAACTACAAGCAATGGAAGCTCGGGTTCGAAAGTTGCGTGACACACGCAACGCCTTCAGCGACCAAGCCCGCGCTTCCGCTGACAAGCGGAACGCCATTCAAGGCCAATACAAGGAGCACCGAGAGAAGGTCGACCTTGTTCTTGCTGAAGTCAAAGCCATCCGTGCTGAAGTCAAGATGCACAAAGAAAAGCGCAACGCCATCCAAGCCCAACTCCGTGACATCATTGGCCAAGCCAAGGGTCACCGCAAGGAGAAAGGCGACAAGAAGTCAGCAACTGCAGAATACGCTCAACTCAAGCAAGAGGTCGCCGGACTGGAGAAGACCTTCGAGACATCTTCTGTTGGTCAGAAGAAAGAGAAGGAAATGATCAAGAAAATCAAGGAAATGGGTCGTCGAATCGAAGAACTCGCCCCTGAAGTGGTCAAGTTCGAGATGATCGCCGTTGACCTCAGCGACCTGGACACAGCCATCAAGACCCTCAAGTCTGAAGCCGACGCATCGCACCAAGCCATGCTCGAAGCTGTTGGCCGTGCCGACATCATGTCCAAGGAAGTGGACGAAGCGTTCACCCACCGTGATTTCCTCAAAGCAGAAGGCGACCGATTCCACAATGAATTCGTTGACCTACGAAAGAAGTCAGATCAAACTCACGAGAAGATCACCGAGATGATGGTCAACGTCAACGAAATCCGTGACAAACTCAACATGGCTCGTGACGAGCGAAAATCGTGGATGGTCGACCACAACGCATCCGTCAAGTCTGAAATGAAGACCGGTGCAGAATCCGAAGATGTGGCCGATGCCCTTCTCTCCAGCCTCCAAAACCAAGGCTCTGTGACCTTCGGCGGAACCGGAACCAGCGACGCTCAAGGCACCTTCAAGAAAGGTGGAAAATCTTCCAAGAAGAAGTCAATGCGTCGCATTGACATGAACGCTTCCCGACGACGCTGAGGTGTGCTTTTTGCACGGCGTCATCATGGCAGGCGGGCAAGGTTCTCGCTTGCGTCCGTTGACGCTGACCCGCCCTAAACCGATGGTCGAAGTTCTTGGCCGTCCTGTCATTGACTTCGTCAAAGACGCCATGGTCGACGCCGGTGTCGATCACTTGGTCGTGACCACTGGCTACCGTGGAGAGCAACTCTCCGCTCATGTCGCTCAATGGTCTCATCACAGCGGAATGAAGGCTCGCATCAATCAGGAGGCAACCCCGATGGGTACTGCCGGCAGCGTTCGTTTGTTGCTCGATGAACTCACCGAGACGTTCATCGTAGGTTCAGGTGATTCCGTAGCATCCTTCGACATTCAGGCATTGCTCAAAGCGCACAAAGAAAATGGCGCCAGGGTCACCATGGCCCTCTGGGAAGTGGAAGATCCCACCGAGTTTGGCATTGTCGGATTATCTGAGGATCACTTGGGTGAGTTGGATGGCGAACTGCGGGAAGGTTTCATCCGTCAATTCAAAGAAAAACCCACGGCAGAAGAGGCCTTCAGCAACGTCATCAATGCCGGCTTGTACATCCTTGAACCCGAAGTGCTGGCGTTGGTTCCAGAGGGTGAGAAATTTGACTTTAGCAAACAATTGTTTCCAATGGTGTTGGAGATGGGCTGGCCGATGTATGCGCAGACCATCAATGGAGTATGGTTCGATGTTGGTCATCCTTTTGAATTGATTCGGGCACAACATGCCTTGATTGAAGGAAGGAACACCCTACCATTCCCACTGCCAGAGGGAACGTTTACCGAGCAGGGGAGTTACTTCGCTCTCGGCCTCGACACGAATCCAAACATCGCAGGCTCAGTCGTTTCAGATGACGCTGTTGTTGCACCGGAAGCAACGGTCAGCGATTCCTTGCTCATGTCTGGGTGCTCTGTGGCTAAAGACGCCATCATCACTGATTCAATTCTCGGGCGCAATGTGGTCATCGGTGAAGGCGCAGTGGTCCGTCAGGCTGTGCTCGGTGATGGGGTTGTCATCGAAGCAAACGGCGTGGCCGTTGAAGTGCGAATCCCGGACAATGTGTGATTCTTGTAGGCACTGGAGTTAAAAACCTCGGATTGTCGCCCCGAATCGATATTCATGTCCGAAGCCTCCAATTCTCCCGTCAGGTCCTACGAACGAACATGGGATGAGATTGAGCAAATGCTCCAACGAGCGGAGATCAAGCGGAAGAAGTGGAAGGACTGGTTCCGTGAATGCCGAAAGAACGGTG
>JAQXFM010000171.1 GCA_029250305.1 Candidatus Poseidoniaceae archaeon
ACCGGTTACAGATGATGCAGGGTCGTCAGCGTCGAAGAAAGCAATGCGAAGGTATTCGCCCCCTCCGCCACGAACTCGTTCGAGTGATTCTCCAGTGACATCAACCAATTCAATCGAAACCGTTGGCGCCATATCAGCCACAGGAACGACGCGTGAACTCAGGAGGGCCCCTGCCGAGGAGCGAACTTCAAACGAGACCTTTGCCAGCGAATCACCGGCTGGAAGGAGTATTGCTCCATTGTAGCAATGGTGATTGGCGTCCAACTGTGCTTCATGCGTGAAGGAGGTCAGGTTTCCACGCGAGGCTGTCACAAGTGGGTGTTCCACCATCGGATCGTGATCGGCATCGAGCACGCACACGCGAAGGGCGGTGGATTGACCCCGAACAAACCCATCATTTGGGGCGTAGGAAAGAGCGGTTGCACCTGACCAAGCCGCTGAATCCACACCTGCTACATGTGGACCAAACCACTGGGCCTGTGCATCCACGACTTGCGCTACATCCGTTACGAGGGTCGTGGCAGTCTGATGAAGGCGGTCGGTTGCGACCGCTTCGATGACCAGTGAACCCAACGTAAGTTGTGTTGGAAGGGTGATTGAAGTTTGCCAGCGAAGGCCATCGTTGGTACCAAGAGCCTGTGTGACCCAAACAGATGAAGTCAAGTTCGACACATTCTCTGCCACCGTCCAAACGAGCCCTACACTGGTGACTTCTTCGTCGTCGGTTGCTTCAACTGAACAAATGAACGTGTCACCTCGAGCATAGGTCGACGAGTCGCAATAGACCGCATCAATCACCGGAGGAGCGTTCACCCACAACCTCAATGTCAGCTGATTGTTGTCGAGGATTCGCTCGCTTGCGTTAGGATTTGATGTGTACTTCACTCGTAAATCCATCCAACCCGTTTTCAAAGGAATCACTGAGATATTGAGCAAAAGCGAGGAACCTTCGGCATCACCTTCTGGCAGCGTCAGTGCACCATTGTACAATTCCACATTGCCCTGAATGTCTTGAATCAACAACGTCCCATGTGCCGCAGCCATCCCCATGTTGGCAAGTGCGAGTTGAACAGTTGTGTTTTGCCCATACGAGGCATTTCCAAGAATGCGTGAGTCAATGAGTGATATGTCATGGAACACATCTGCGTAAGGCGCCATTTTAGGATCGCCGACGGTCACGCCCATCCAACTTGACTGGAGATTGGCAGCAGCGTGTGCTTCTGCTAAATTGTACCCTGACGCGTAACTTGTCATCAAGACACTTGGCAAACCAACCGCTGTTAGGTACGGCTCGTACACGTAGCCCTTGAGTCCCGATGCACCGTCATCAAGCAAATCTGCAACCAAGGATTGACCATAGGTTGTTCCGGGAGCAAACGAACGTGCACCGGTCGAAACCGCAGTTTCTGCGATGGAACCGTTCATCCATTCGTGGCTCGGGCGAATCGGGTACATTTTGATGGTGTCGAGGTAGACCGAACCATCGGTCGACGTTGCGACCAAGTTGAGAGGGATGGTGATGCGCAGGTCCACTGCGTTCTGATGTGGCTCAAACCGCATGGTGGTTGACGCCCATGCTGTCCCGAATTCTTTTGCAGATGATGTGTTGGTCGAAAGAACGGTTCCCGAAGCATCAAGGCCTTCAACAACCAGTTCGAACGTACCATAGATGTCGCCAGTTCGCATTCCATGGCCTGAGACAAGCCATGCGTGATCTTCGTACTCTGTCGGAAGCGAAAAAGTCTGTTGAACGCTGGCAGCAGCCTGTCCATTTCCTGAATACGCTGCACAATCGAGGTAAATATCTCGGTTCAGAGTGGTCACTTCTCCATCGCTCAAGGAGGTGTTCCAGATCATCACCTCATCGATCATGCCCTCAAAGTACGTGCTTCCAGCACGGTTCACACCAAGCCGGTAGGAGTCAATTTGGTCGACGCTCCCTTGAGGGAATTGGGTGCTCCGAACCAGGACCCCGTCGAAGTATTGGCGGGCCAAACCATTGTCGAAAACGGTGACAAGGTGTGTCCAATTTTGCGCATTAATTGTACCAAAGGCGTGCGTCTGGTTGTTGTGCAAGCGCCACTCTCCACTGAAGATAGCGTGTTGGAAGGATGCGTTTGACCCTGCTTGAGTGCCTGCTGCAAACACAGAGGCATAGTTCGGCAGGGTGCTTGCATTCGCCCAAACCCATTGACTGACCGTAAAATTACCACTCCAATCATCGACATCCACCTCCAAATAATCGTCGACGCCATCGTACCACAGGCAACCGCCATCGACGCACGAACGCCAGTTGCTGCTGTCCATGTTATGCAGTGTGAAATTCGCTGAGCCTTGAGCTGAATCATTAGCAGTTGACCCAGATGAATCTTCAAACGACCAGTGATGCTGAAGATGGCTTTCCGACGGAACTGCATCGCTTGCAACCGTGAAAGCCGATGTGGGAATGAGGTCCTTGCTTTGGTTTGGCCCTTCCCAATGAAGGGTGAGTCCGTGCGGGCCACCGCCCTGGAAAAATTCGATTCTGAAATCGTGAAGACCAGCGTCTAAGACAATGCTTGTTGAAACTTCGCGCATTCCGTGGCTTCCGTAATTTTTCACAAGGCTCGCCCCGTCCAACCACATTTCCGACCCATCATCGCTGGTCAAAAAGAAGGTCCAATTGCCTGCATCAGGCACATCGATGAGGCCGCTAAACCGAGCGCCCCAATCCTCGCTGAATCGATTGTCCAAGCCCGTGTAGGCGCCATAACTCGAAGTAAAGTCAAACGACGACTCGATTCGAGTATGGTCCGGCACTCGATCGATCAGCGAAGGCATCGAGGCAGCGTTGAAACTCACCGCTGCATTGTCGAAAAACTCCGCAAAGATTCCTGGCGTTCCAACGCCCGGCTCTGGTGCGCACTCCGCAGCAACCGAGGCTTCAAGCGCAGAACTGCCGCCGTGGGTAACGGTATTCTGGCGACTCCAATTGAACGAATCACCAGCCGACAAGGTTGGCAATGTAGCCTCCCAATGCTGCGCACCGCTCGAGGAGGTGCTGCTCGACGAATCGAATCCGCCATTCGGCAACTTGTTGTTCGACCAGCCGCCATCGTTGGACCCCCATGAGGCATAGCCCATCACATTGGATACATTGGTGAGGAAGGTGGAAGTTTCTTCGAAAACCGTTGGCAACCCCATCGTTGCGTTCAGTGTCGTGTTCGTGGTGTACAAATCATCGTTCCAAAATTTGTAGCCAGAGCCATTTCGATTGGTTGCCAAATCAAGGGCAAAGACACCTCGTTCGCCCAAACTGTTGTTGGCCTTTTCGATTAATCCAAGCGCTGTTTCAACCGTATACCCTGTCAATCGAGTCACGAGGTAGAAGCCCTGTTCTTCTCGGCTAAAGGCTTCCATGGCGCCACCTGCCAACGGACCATAGCCGTGGTTCACCCACCCATCCTCGCCAACGCTGCTGTTGAAAGAACCACCAACGAGCGCGATTTCTTGGTCAAAACTGGCCTTGTTGTTTCCTCCACTCACTCGAAGTGGGATTCCTTTCGTTGTGACAAGGTAATTGATTTCGGTGGTGTTGGAGCGGTTCTGCATCATTTCAGTAAACGGCTCCGCAAAATAAGTCGCGAATTGATCCCTGTTGATGGTCTCCTTTGTCGGAGCGCTTTGATTCTCGAAAATGAACACCCGCTCAGAACTGATGTTCCGTGCGGTCACAAACGCCCAACCAATGGTTCTGCTCTCTTCGGAATTGTTGTTAATCAGCACCGCTACATCGCTGTAATCGTACACTGAAAGGAAATCAAACCCTTGAGGGACAGCGATCGAGGGAAAAGGCGTCTGGTTCCAAACTTCTTGAGAATCTCCGATCGAGAACCCTACAAAAGCATCTTCAAGAAGAATTTCATTTGGCTCAAAGGAGCGCGTTTGGCCATCATTAGATGGGACGGCGATGCCCATCAATGAGGATGAAAGCATCAAGGCGACGAAGACAAAAGCAGTGTGCCTTTTGCCCATCATCGGGTTTGGCTGATGGAAGTATGGTTTAGCAGTACCGCTTCAAGGTCAAATCATGTGGAATTCATCAAACCTTTTCGCACTCTGTTGCCAATCCTGAAAACATCAAAAATAGGGGTTTTCATGGATGGTTTGCGAACTTGATAAGTAAGGTGGCCTCTCTTGGTTGGCATGATGGCAGAACTGTACATGGCGCGAACATGCAAGTGGGGCATTCTACGAGTTGTTGGTGGCGATGTATGGAATCACAGCGGTGATGTCCTCATTACACCAGCAAACAATCGACTCTCTGGCCGAGAAGGTCTGGACGCCCAAATCCATGCAAAGGCTGGACAGGAACTCACCGATGTCACACGGAACATTTGCTTGGACATGCGGAAGATCAACGCACCGCCATGTGCTGTGACCAAGAACGTAGTGACAGAACCTTTCAACTTGGCTTCAAACTTCAAGCACATCATCCACGTTGTGGGTCCAGATTGCCGCCGACCAAACCAAGATGAGGCCCGTCGAACCCTCCTTCCCGAGACGTACAGCAACTTGTTTGCTACCCTTGCGGAATTGGATGTCCGCTCCATTGTCTCTCCACCGTTGTCGATGGGCATCTTTGCCTACCCTCATCGGGAAGGCGCCCGCCTGACCCTCGAAATCATTCTTGGTTTGCTCGATGGCGAAGAAGACCCTGGCTTCAATGAATACACCATTGTGGTCAAAGAACGCAACTTCATCTCCAACATGCGAACAGTGTACAGAGAAACTGAAGACCAGCTCCCCGGCATTGACACCACATCTGCGTGAAGTGAAAGCATGGTTGACCTTGCGGCCATGGTCAGCACAACCCTTGCTGTAGACCGGAAGCAATTCAATGCAGTTTTGATGATGGCAAGCAACGCAAGGAAGGTGAAATTGGTTGCCGATGTGCTCCCGAAAGAAATGCCTCTCACGGTCCTGACAAGTCAGAATCGAGTGGCTGAAAACCTCAAAGGGTCTGGCATTGAATGCACCCTTCTCGATGAAAGCCTCACTTCTCAAGGCCTGAACGTCTTGACTCAAATGCACGACTTGGTTCTCCAAGCCATTGGCGAAGGGCGCCTTTCGAGGGGCGAGCGATTGCTTGTGGTGTTGGCCGAACCTATTGATGGCGTGATGGTGATTGACACAACGATGCTCAACACCAATCGCTTTGCCAACCTCGCTCACGAATTCAGCATCGATTTGGAAGTACTAACAGAACTGATGAAATTGGCAAGGCACCTCGGCGGTCGTGGAAGAGAAGGTCATGCTGTTGGTGCGTTGTTCGCTATTGGTGCACTGCCGTCATTAAGAAAGCACACGACGGCACTCGTGCTCAATCCGTTCAAAGGTCACACGCCAGAAAAACGAACCATCCTCGATGAAGCAAACCACGAGACATTGGCCGAATTCGCATGGCTCGATGGTGCGATCTTGTTCAACAAGGACGGGGTCGCAAGCGATGCTGGACGGTACATACAGGTTCCCCCGGGCGTGTCACCAAAAGCAGGCGAAGGTGGACGGCACTTGGCAGCCAGAGCCATTTCACAACTCTCAGAAGGCATCGCCATCTGTGTTTCGTCTTCAGGAACCATCACCATGTACGCAGGTGGAAGAGACCGATACAAGGTCCGCCTTGGATGATCATTCCTCTTCTGAGGACGTTCGTTTCGAGTCAAGACCACGTTCAGCAGACACGAGTCGATCTTTGGCCAATTCCAGTTCTGATTGTGCGTGGGTAAGCCGTGCTTGGTTGAGGTTTCTTTCGATGCTTAACTTGCTTCGGTTGATGCTGCTCAACCGCTGACTGCGGTCTTTTGGCTTCAGTGCTTCACCGCGTTGGTTCATCAACCACTCCTCAAGCAGAGCTTGACCCCACTCTGGCGCTCGCAAACGGGCAGAGAGAATAATTTCAGAGGAACGGTGACGGAAACGGACCCGCCCTTCGTTGGTTCGATGGGCTTGTATTGAGCCAGGGTTCCATCGATCTTGTGGAATGTGCAAATGCTCCTCACAGGTCAGTTCACCATCAGAATCCATGGCGAAATCAGCGATGAGCACCCCACGGTTGAGTTTGATGAACACCTGCAGAACATCGTCGTGTGCAGCCCATTCTGAAATGTCAAGGGGAAGTTGGCCCCACATCGATTCACACCAAGTTTCGAGGGCAAGTCGATGGGACACCATGGCACTTCGTTCAATCCAACCATCTTCAACTTTGTTCAATGGCCATCAAGCCAATTCGGTTAAGGTTGAAGGCAGAAGACATTTTGGGAGGGACATGGATGGCGCTTGGGGGTCGATTCAAGCGGACTGGAGGGTGCTCCTTCTGCTTGTGCTTCTGTGGTACATCCTCTTGCGAACGTGGGAGCGAAACGGAACCCTCGACAAATGGAACGCAAGCCGCGTCTTCGGTTTCGTCCTCATGGTCCGGGCCAAATATGGCCTCAAAGCATTAGAAAAGGTGGCAAAACCACGACGTTTTTGGCGAATTTACGGTGAAGTCGCTTTGTGGATTTGTGTCGGAACCATGCTCTTAGTTGGCCTATTGATGGGCATCGCCTTCATCGGCGTGTTGCTTTCCCCGCCCTCAACACCACCCCCATCTGCAAGCGAACTCGTCGCAATTCCGGGCATTAACCCAATGATCCCACTTGGTTGGGGGGCGATGGCGTTTGTCGTTGCCCTCGTCATCCACGAATTTGGCCACGGCCTGCTGGCGCGTGCCCACGGAATGCGAATCCGTGCTTTTGGACTGCTGCAACTTGGGCCACTGCCTTTGGGCGCCTTTGCGGAGCCACAGTATGAGGAATTGCATCGAGCACCTCGACGGGAACGCATGCGAATGTTCGCAGCAGGCCCAGCAACGAACCTTTTCGCTGCCTTCGTATGTTTGCTCATGCTTGGTGGACTCGCTGGACAAGTTGTCTCATCGACTCCCCACCCTTACGCACGTGCCTTGGTAATCGACGGTGGTGCTGAATCAGCAGGCATGCAGCCGTGGGACATCATCCTCGCCATCAATGGAACGGAGGTGATTGGACTCGATGGATTCAGGGACGAATTGAATCGATACCAAGCCAACGACACCGTCTCGATGGATGTCCAACACGAAAATGGGGAACTGGAAACTCTCTCGGTGGTGCTTGGTGACAAATATGCATACTACGAAGACTTGGGTTGGAGTGAAGAAACACTTGAGGCCATGAAGATCAAGCCGAACGAACCGTTCCTTGGCGTAGAAGGACTTGGCGTTGGGACCGAAGGCGTGGACAGACTCGCTGGCCCATTCTCACCACGGTTCGAAGGTGGCACGATTGTGAAAGCGATTTACACACCATTCCACTTGCTCAACATCATGATCGTCCCCTTCCAGCTGCAGGGTGTATCGATGTACCCGATGGAAGAGAGCATGTTGAGTGCTGCGGACGATGGCCTGGGCGGCATTCTTGGCATGAATGGAATTATGTTCATGATCAACTTCTTTTTCTGGCTGATGTGGGTCAACATCCTCCTCGGCTTCACCAACCTGATTCCAATGGTGCCATTTGACGGTGGCCATTTGTTCAAGGACACCCTTCATGGAGCGCTCACAACCATCAAAAAGATTGGAAAAAAGACTCGCTTGTGGAACATTCACCCAATGTGGGTGGATCACATTTCAAGCAAAGCGTCACGGATGTCCTCGCTTGCCCTCTTGGTCATGCTGGTGTTTATGATTGCCGCACCGTTCTTCTGAAGATTACGAAGAGCGTCGACGGGCCAACTCTGCAAGAACATTGGTCTGAGTTCTCGCTTTCAGTGCAGGTGTCAGTGGCGCCTGCCCAGGAACATTTGCCGTCGTATCGGGCAGGGGTTTTCTGTTTGAAGTTGGGGTTCTGGCCGTGAGACTGGAAAGTGTTGTAGGATCCAATCCAGCTTTTGAGCAGACCAACGAGATGAACTGATTGAGCGGCATTCCATCGCTCCAATTTAGATAATTCGAGCCAGTTCGAGTCTTTGGAAAAGGTGGAATCCACTTTTCTAATTGCCTCAGTCTTCCGCTTAAGTTCGATGTTTCAACACGAAAAATCCGCCACGAATCCCCTCGAACACCCTTGAGTCGATGGGCATACAAAGGCATGAGGTTGCACCGTTCACCCTCATTGACCATCGCATCATACTGGTCCTTGGTCCGTCCGGAGAGGTAGAGTTTGTCTGCCTTGGTGCTTTTCACTTCGATTGGAAAACACAAGTCGCCTCGCAATGCAAGAAGGTCACCTGTCCCTTCCATGCCAGAGCCTGCAGCTCGTACCACCAAAAAAGGGCGAGCGCTCACAAGCCGCATGCGTTCCTTCTCAGGGACACTGCATGAGCGTATGACTGCCTCTACGCCTGTTGGAACACCGGCAAGCACTTGCCTCAATTCACGTTCGTATTGGCTGGACACGCCATGCAATCAATGTCAATCGTTCTTGATAACTTCGGAGAGTGACACCGAAAATTTCGGTAAAATCTTAGGTGCAGTGTTCAGCCATTCCACACAAACTTCCTTCAACCTCCCAGCGTTTTTGGCAATCGTGACGAGGCTGGTAGTCAAGACCATCGACTTTCGATTGGCCTACAGGCTAATGCAAGCCTTGAGGTCGAGGAAGATGAAATTCGACCTCTTAGAGCACGACGCACCGCTCCCGCATGCTGAGACAGTGTGGATTGCTGCAGAATTTGAAATCCTTGGGCATGAACAGGAAGGGTACCCCGTCGCAGCAAACCTTGAGGACATCGAAGGGGCGATTGAACGCGCCATGC
>JAQXFM010000180.1 GCA_029250305.1 Candidatus Poseidoniaceae archaeon
ACATGGCATAGGGGTGCGAAGAGCGAGCCTCCAATCCTGCGGCCAATTTCAGGGCTGAATCCCTTCGTCGCCCCTTTGCGATGACAACCTCCCCAATTCTTGGTTTTCCTGAGGTTAAGGTTCCAGTTTTGTCAAGCAACACGTGGTTGACGTTCGAAAGGCGTTCGATCACATCCCCTCCACGAGCAATCGCTCCAATGTGGGCCGAGCGTGCAAGCGCCGCAGCATGAGGCACAGGTGTGGCCAAGAGCAGCGCACACGGACAGGCGACAACCCACAGAAGGAGGATAACCTTCCAGTCTTCAGGGAACATAAACCACCAAACGGCAAAGGCTCCAAACAAAACGATGGGCACCCAGATGGCGGTGAACCGTTCAATGATGCTGTGCAAACGTGGCGGTTCCTCTCGGAAGGTATGAACTGCATCGATGAGACCTGACAATCGAGTGTCTTCGCCCACCGCTGAAACTTCGATCACAACCGGACCACGTGCAAGGACGAGGCCTGCTTGGATGTCATCGCCTTCCTTGATTTCAACTGGTACGGATTCCCCGGTGAGAGGAGCTTTGTCCAAAGCACCAAACCCTTCCACGATTCGACCATCTGCAGGAATCAGTTCGCCGCTTCGAATTTCAATTTGGTCGCCGATTCGCACGAGTTCAATCGGGACTTCTTCGTATTCGGCATTGGGGTCAGGAAGAGCGCATCCGTCAGCGCCGAGCAGCGGGCCAGATGAGGCCATGGTTAACGAGAATGTACCCGTAGATACAGCTTTGGCGATGCCTATCTTTGCAGGCGTGACACCCGTGAGTCTGCGAGCTTTTCGTGGGAGTCGATCAAGCCCCCCCTGCATTGCGTTCCGGGCCTGGAGGAGGGCGTCCCCTTCGAGGTGAGCCGTGAAAGCAACCAAGATTGCTACAATCAGTGCCTCTTCCCACATTCCCAACACAGCAGCGCCGATCACAGCGAGACTGGTCAAGACTTGGAAGCCCATTTGTCGATTTGAAAGCGAAGCAAACGCTTCTTTGAACATCTGACTGCCACCAATGGCTAAGCCTGGAATGGCAATCACACCAAGCAACAGTTCGGGCCAGCCGAGGAGTTCGCCGAGAATCACAAGGCCGAGCAATGGAAGAGCGATGCCTCCACCAATCAATCGCCATTGATCAGGTCGTATTCGGCTGGATGTTGCAGCGGTTAGTTTCACTGGAGCCCCCGTTATGTGCTCAAGAGCAGCATTGCGTTTTTCGAACAGTTCGGTTGAAGCATCTGGAGCCAATTGCAAAATAATTCGGTCCTCATCGCTTAGCTCGACATCCAGCACGCCTGGTTGCTGACGGAATAATTTGGACACCTTGCGAAGTTCGATTCCGTTTCTTGTAGCGACTGAAGAGGCCTTGACTCCAGACAGTTCCTGATGTTCGACATCCGGTGCATGCCCAAGTGAGCGCAAAACCGAGGACACTTCTGCAACATGCCCGTATTCCAAATCGATTTTGAAACGAACCGTCCCTGCTGTTGCTGAGACATGAATATCGTTCGCTTGGTGAAGTGTGTCGAGTGCCCGCGTGGCCTTGCTAGCGCAGTCTGGGCAATCCATTCCGAGCAGAGGCCAACCCAGTTCGTAGGTGCCCGTAGCCTGTTGAACCAACGAGGTATCGAGTACCTCTGCGTCCAAGACTGGTTCTGGTTCTGTTTTTTTGGTTTTCTTAGGCGACTCTTTTTTTACACGAGGGGCTTTCTTTTGCGCTCGTGGTTGCTTCGCAACCGGCGCCTCTTCCTCGAGGGAGAGGAAGATTTCGTCGTCCGCCCCACTGCCCATGAACTTCGGGGGGCGGCGACCCAAATAATGCCTGCCCTCCTTCATCGTGGAAGGGTGAACTGCTTAGAATGAAGAAGCCAATCTTTACGCCAACATCTTTCCACGCAAGGATATGCAGTGGCTTCCCGAGGGTTGGCGACCAAAGGTGGTTGCTGTTGACATCGACGGCACCCTCACTGACGACAAAAAGCAGTTAGACACCGGAGCAGTTGAAGCCCTTCGGAGGTTGGAAGATGCCGGGATTCCTGTTGTGCTCGCCACA
>JAQXFM010000127.1 GCA_029250305.1 Candidatus Poseidoniaceae archaeon
CATGCCATCGTTGATTGTGTCTGGATTCAAGATCGCCGGCAACGAACACCAGAGGAGCGTGTGCATGACGCACATGCGTTTGCTCAGCGAGTGACTGAGAAAGTGGGAATCCCTCTTGAGTACGAAGATCAGTATCGATTTATCGGCTTCTTACCAAGTCGAGTTCACGGAGCCGGTTCGCTGACGAAATACTGGGCCTTTGGACAACATGGATTCAAACTGCGTGGTGTCGAAGCACGCCAACATTCCACATGCCCATGGATTGGAAACATGCAACGTGCAGCGCTCCAACTTTTGGTTGAACATTCTGATGAGATTCACGGTCTTCCAACACCGGCCGGGCAACGAGCTGTGGCCCAGTTGCTGCGCAGTGAGATCAATTTACTTCGCACCAACAATGTGGCGTTGGAAGACCTTGTGGTCGCTCGTCGAATCAACCGTGAACTTGAGCAGTTTGACGTTGCGACGTTAGCTCATGCTGCCTTGCTCCGAGGAAGGCTCCACGGTGTCACGATTCCACCCGGTGGCAAGGTGAAGTTCGCTGTGATTGCTTCGAAAGGAACGGTCCAACATGAACGTGTGATTCTTCAGGAAGAACTGATGTCGGGCAATCCTCGACGTGAACGACCGAACATAGAGCACTATCAGGCCATTGCAATTCGCGCCATATGGGCAATCTTGTCTCCCTTTGGTTGGGATGAGGAGGAAATTACGGCAGGCCATAAACGCATCACACTCAAATCATTCACTACCTGAACGACACGTTTCATCACTCAATTTGATGGTCTGTTCGTTGATCACTATGAGCATCAAGTCCAGTGTACTGATTGAGGTTGATCCCGTGTTGAGGCCATTGGCCGATGGCGCCACTTGGTTGATGCGAAAGCCAACGCCGTACGTTTCGTCCTCGACCATGGACATGTTCCAGCAACTGGTGAGTTGCTTGCCGCTCGACGATTCTCAGCAGTTGTTGATGGCGTTTTGATTCTGGCTCATGCCGGGTGATCACGAGGACGGCTGTGTTGGTACGTTGTGCTACGGAGCGCAATTCTTCGATCAGCTGTCGCATCAAGCATCGAGCCTCATGATCGCTCACTTGCCGGTCAAGATGCATTGCAATGGGGGCGTCAATGACCACGAGGGGTGCTGCAGTGATGGAGACTTCACGCCCGAGGCGTTCCACGAGTGTGGTCAGTTGGTGTACGGTGAACCCTCTGCCTACATACAGTCGGTGCAAGTGTTCTCGAGCCGATGAATCCCGCACTGGGAAACGGTTGAGGATGCGTGCAGGGTTCATTCGGGAGGCACCATCAATCCAATGCACGCATTCACCTTGCATCAACGCCCCCACCGTCCAAGCCTCGGCATATTTTCGCATGCTGCGCCCCGCATGGCCATGACCACGCAAGTGGTAGACATGCCCACGCAACGGAGCAATCACATCGAGGTCGAGGGTCACTTCCCGTCGTTGAACTGGTGCATAGGTTGCCATACTTTGGAAGGTTGAGAATGAGGCCCACTTTCCTTCGCCTCACCCGTTGGATGAAAGTGAATGTAATCATGCCCCTTCATGTCATCAACTTGAAACACCGTGGGCAATAGAGACGATGCATGAGGGCGGATGATGTGCAGCCCTCCTCGAATGAAGAGAAGATTCTTGTTCACTGTGACCTTGACGCTTTTTTTGCCTCAGTTGAAATTCTTCACCGCAACCTCGATCCAGACCGACCGCTGATCATTGGCTCAGACCCGCAAGGTGGACGCGGGCGCGGCATTGTATCCACATGCAATTACGCAGCAAGGACCTATGGCATCCGCTCCGCCATGCCAATTGGCGAGGCGTGGCGGCGATGTCCAGGTGCTCCATTTGGACCGGGGCATTACATCAACGGGACGCGTGGATTGTACAGCCGTGCTTCTCGCAAGGTGATGGCTATTTTGCGAGAACCAGCAGAACACTTTGAAAAAGCTGGAATCGATGAGGCGTATCTTGACATCACTCAGACAGTGGATGGCGATTGGGATGCTGCGTATGCGCTGTGCCGCGAATTACAATCATCGGTCGAGGAACAACTGGGTTTGACCGCTTCATTTGGGATTGCTCCGACCAGAATCCTTGCCAAAATGTCGAGTGAAATCAACAAACCAAACGGTATTTTTAGACTCCTACCTGATGAAACATTAGAATTTTTCACGGGCCGTTCGTTGAGGGATGTACCGGGTATCGGTCCAAAACGGGCGACGCAATTGGCAGAATGGGGGTTCAACAGCGTTGACGAAGCCTATGAGCTTGGTGAGTTGGCGCTTGGGCGGATCGCTGGCGAACGGTTTTCATCGTGGCTGATCAACGTCGTCGATGGTTCAACAAGTCGGGAAGTCAGTCCACTCAGGAGTCGGAAATCCATCGGCAAGGAACGCACCTTTGCCACGGATCAAACAGACAAAGAGCATGTTCTCCAACACCTCCAATCCCTCGTTCATTATGTGATGACGAAAGCAAAGGCCATTGGGGTGGCAGGTCGCTTATGCGAAGTGAAAATCCGATACACTGGTTTTGAAACGCACACACACGGGCGTTCGATTCCAGTCGCAATGGATGATGTGGATGTGTTCGCTCGCCTTGCAGAGCGATTGTTTGCATTGAATGTCGATCACAAACGGTCCATTCGTTTGAT
This sequence comes from Candidatus Poseidoniaceae archaeon, assembly GCA_029250305.1. Taxonomy (GTDB): domain Archaea; phylum Thermoplasmatota; class Poseidoniia; order Poseidoniales; family Poseidoniaceae; genus MGIIa-L1. Next base: position 2,676 of record JAQXFM010000127.1, read on the forward strand.
CGGTTTCAGGTTGGGTCAACTGGCGATGCCATCGACCCGACAGGCTAAACTTCTGCTCGAAGAAGAATAAATCACTCAAGCGAATGCATTCGGGTGAGTATGGCCGTGAACGCTTCGAGTGATTTAGGGATCTCGACACCACTCACTGGCTGGTTGAGTGAGATTCCTTGTTCCTTCTTGTAGCCCCATGTGTCACCGTTGAATGTTTGAAGCGTGGAAGACAACGCTCGGAGTGCGTCACCCTTCTCAGTCCCCATTGCAACCTCTGGATGGGCCTGCTGAGGGAAAGCATCGACATCAACCGCTGATGCATCGTAAATGGTGGAGGACACGTGATGGGTGAAGAATGGGCACACCGGGGTGAACGCTGACATGAAGTCACGCACCACGCGATGGAGCGTCCATGCAGCGTTTGTATCTTCATCGTAAAGTCGTGATTTTACCATTTCCAGATAATGGCTTGGCAACACGCCAGTTCCGAATGTCTTGAGGGCTTGTGTCGCCGTGTAAATGTCGAGGTTTGCCCACGCTTTTTGGACCGTTTCCATGGTTGCCTGGAACTCTGATAAAATCCATTCATCTTCAACTGCTAGGCCATCAGGGCATGTATCAAGGTCATCTGGTACCTCAAACTGGGATGCAAAGCGGGCTACGTTGAACAACTTGGTCAATACGCCGAAGTATTTCTTCTCAATTTCTTCTGGGTTGATGTGGAAATCATCGCCAACTTGGGCATCGCACGCTTTCCACAAGCGGAAACATTCGCTCCCGATTTTGTTTGCCCGCAAGCTGACTGTCTTGTCAGGTCCTTTGACCTTCCACGATCCCGTTCGGCCGCCTGCTCCACATTCCAATACGGAGTCGGCATCGATCCCGTTGCCAAGGGATTTGCTCATCTTTCGACCCCACGGGTCCATGCCCAAACCATCAATCCAAACATGCTTGAAACCAGGCTGATCGAGCAAAAGGGTGGATTTCAGTAAGGTGTAGTAGAGCCATGTGCGAACGATTTCTTTTCCTTGTGGTCGTAAAGCGGTTGGGAATGCCTTTTCGAACACGTCTGGGTGGTTAAGGTAGCCACTTACGAAAAGATTGGAGTTGGAAGAATCCATCCATGTGTCGAACACTTTTTCTTCGCCCACGATGGTGCCAAGGTCTTTTTCCATCTCAGAAAAGTCTCCAAGAACTTCTCGCGATGAGCGATCGAGTACTTGACTTCCCTCCGGTGGTGACTCGCACCAAGGTTGGACGTACATGCCAGTTGGAGGGACAATGATTTTGTCCTCATCATCGCAATACCAAATTGGAATTTCCGTGTGATACCAGCGTCGCCTCGAAATTGGCCAATCAATGCTAATGTTATCCATCCAATCAATGAGGAATTGCTTGTTTCTTGGTGGATGGAATTCCATTGCATCGGCATGTTCTTTGATACGATCTTGAGTGTGAGTTTGACGCACGTACCATTCTTTTAGCAAAATAATCTCAACTGGATTCTTTCCTCGCTCCGAAACAGGTATCTCTTGCTCGCGTTCGACGACATTGACCAACCGTCCTTCGCTTTCGAGGTGTTCAATGGCTGCAGCTCGTGCTTCGAGGACTGTCTGACCAGCAAACGGCCCTGCGAGTTCGGTCATTCGCCCCTCGAGGTTGATGGCTTGGAACGGTGTGAGGCCGAGTTCACGAAACACGGCCACGTCGTTTTGATCGCCAAATGAGCAGACCATCAGGACGCCGCTTCCAAAGTCTGATTTCACCGATGGGTGCGTTTTGATTTCGACGCTTGTTTCGCGACCATCAACAGGCATTGGCAATTGAATGCGTTTTCCGACCAAGTGACTGTACCGCTCGTCATCAGGGTGAACAACAACAACGCCGCAAGCACAAATCAATTCTGGACGGGTCGTTGAAATCACAATCTCAGTTCCATCGTCGCAGGTCCATTGCACATCGATGAGTTTTGTTCGACGTGGCAACCGTTCCACTTCAGCATCGGCAATCGTGGTTCCCTCCACAGGGTCGTAGATGTTGGGGCGCAAATCTTCAATGATGGCTCCTTTCTTGAACAATTCAATGAAGATTGATTGAGTGACGGTCCGGTATTCTGGAGAATCGGTGAGATACTCTCTGTCATAGTCGCATGAAAGGCCCACTCGGCGGGCGGTTTTCCTCATGGCTTGAGTGAATTCTTCGATGGTTGTTTTGCACATTTCTAAGAATTCAGCACGATCGTATGTCTTCATCTTTCGCTTTGTGTTCTTCTCAACGGTGAACTCGATGTTGATTCCGTTACGGTCGACGCCCCACGGGAAGTAGACTTCCTTTCCGAGCAAACGTTGCGATCGGGCAATGACGTCAATCATTGAATATTGAGCCACTGCGCCGATGTGCCATGTGCCCGATGGGTAGGGTGGAGGCGTATCAATGACAAAGAATTCCTTGTTGCTTTCAGGGTTGAAAGCATACCTGCGTGCATAGACCTGTGGGTCTTCTGTATGCGCTTCTTGGATTCGCTTTTCAAGGTCAATCGACCATCGTTTATCGCTTAGTGTCGGGGCTGGCATGTGCCTCACCTGGCCCCGCACGCATCAATGGAGCGGGTCCATTTGGGGCTGACAGGACTCCCCTTTCAAACCAGCGGGTTGCCCGAGTGGACTCGTCGTTCTCTGTTCCTAATTTCAAATTGAGTGGACAATTCGTAGGCAGGGCTTTCAAGTGGGTGTGCCCCCAGTGAAGCGAAGGGGGTTCACCATGCCGAGCGACGGAGCATCAAAGTCACCAGAAACGGGAGGTGACAGCGTTGCGGGTCGCGTATCTAACCTTGCAGAATACAGCCGCTCCCGCCTCCAGTCAAGTGCTGTGGATTTGTCTGCTCGTGTGAAGGAATTCAAACCAAAAGACGCTCTTGATGCAGTCTTGGAAGCACCCGACCGCTTCAAGCGAGAATGGCAGAAAAACGGAGCAACGGGTGCCATCACCCGCTTTCCACTTGTGACCGTTGTCATCTTCCTCATGCTGACGGCCTTCTTTGTCACACAATCTGGATTCCTCGACAACACACGATTCGATGATGACTTAGACAATTCAGCGCTGAATGTGAATGGAGACTTAGAAGTCTATCTCCCCGATGGTTCGGAGATTGCGAAGTTGCTCGGCAAAGTGGAAGAAGATTGGACCACAAATGTCATGGTTGTCTACATCGAGAGCGATGATCGAAACATTACTGATCAGCGTATCCTCCAAGAAATCAGTTATGTTGAAAACAATCTTAACCCAGATATATCGGACCCGGGTGACGATGTTATCTACATTCTTTCAATTTCAACCGTCCTCAAAGAAGTGAACTCCAGCGCCCCTCGCATCCGCAAGGCATTCATTGACCAAATTGGGCAACTTGGGTGTGGTGTCCAACAGGGTGACGACTGCGCTTCCTCAGAGTTGTCTGATGCACTCAACAGCATTCTCGATGATACAACTGCAAGCTTGGAAGGTGGCTATGAAATACCGTCTCAACAAACCATCGACTTGATCATCGCTGAGATGTACGAAGATGACGGCACGCCGACGCCTGGTCTCGACAAGTTGGCACGAGATATTAGCGATGGTGCAGTGGATGTTCCTGATGGGAAACTTGACCGAGCGATCATGGCCATTGCTGTTACAGAAGACAAACCTGCAAAGGAAATCATCGAAAACACACAAGAACTCCTCGATAACATTAGCAAGACTCAACGCCCTTGTGAATTCAATCCTGATGGTACCCCTGCGACAGCTGAGATGTGCACATGGGATTCACTTGGATTGTCAATGACGCTCACAGGGCCAGTGCCGATTACAAATGCCGTGACCGAGTTTTCGTTCGAATTGTTCTGGTCGATTTTCCCATTGGCTGTTGTGCTCGTGGCAATGGGTCTTTTCGTATTCCACTCCGACCTATTACAAGCAGGCATTACAGGGATTCGTCCTATTCAAGGAATCAAGGTCGTCATCATTGCAGGTTTGCCGACACTGTGCGCTGTGTTCTGGACACTTGGAATCATCGGATGGACTGGTTATGAAGTCACGATGACAGTGATTATTGTCGGTCCAATTTTACTTGCACTCGGGGTATCGTATGGATTGCACATCACCAATCGCTACGCCGAAGAAGGCGGAACGAAATCGGAGAAAATGAAGGCGTCGTTGTCATCGACAGGAAAGGCAGTTTTCCTGTCGGCCGTCACCACTGTGATTGGTTTCATTTCCTTAGTTTTCACGCCAATGGCACCAATTCAGACGGTTGGTATTGCTTTATCTGGCGGAATCGTGGTCGTCTATGTATTGACGATGTTCATGGTTCCAAACCTTACCTTACTCCTTGATTTGAGGAAGCCAAAGCACCCACCACTTCGGGCGTTTGAGGTTCTTGTTGACATTCCAGTCAAAAGAAACGTGGGCGTTATTGGATTGTTCGTCATGCTGATTCTGTTTTCCGCAACCGTTGGTCAAGCCAATGTCGAAGAAAACATCGATCTGCTTGGCATGGCGCCAGAAGAAGAGTTGCCAGTCATCAAGATGAAGCAATACAGCCGGGAATTTAGTTCAGGTCAAATTGGAATGGTCTTGATTGAATCGAACATCAGTGGGGACACAAATGATAACGATCAATCAAATGACGACCCTGCTGCGAATTTACAAGCAATTGAAGAACTCGAAGGTCTTCTCAACACTGTGGACGACACCACAGCCGTATCGATCGTGTTTTTGATGAAATCGACGGGTATTGCACCCACCGTCTCTGGTGCAGGAATCAATGAGATTGTTCAAGCGAATCCTTTTGTTCCACAAGATATCAAAGACACAGCAGCGGTCTTGTTAGACAATTCTGTCACGCAAGACGCCTCGTTCTGGGACTTGCTGATGGCTCCCGATGACTTCGGCCTTCCAGGTGGCCCAGAAAGCGAAATTTTCCTTCTCAATGTCTTCTATGCATCCATAACTGATGAAACACGTGAAATCTTCATCAGCAAAGATTTCAGTCGAAACTTGATTTATGTCGATATGCCGTACCTTCCGGTCGCTGCAACGAGCGGAATGGTTGACGATGTAAACAGATTCGCACAAGGCTTCTCCACGCCCTACCAAGGTGACCAAGCAAACGATCTTGCTGGCGTTGCATCAACGGCAATCGAAGTCAACGAACTGCTTGTTGCTTCACAATGGCCTTCCCTCGGCTTCGCAGTCGTTTTGACGCTCATCACCCTTGCCGTCGTGTTCAGGGATGTGAAATACTCAATGTGGACCACTTCTCCGGTTATTGCGACCGTTGCGATGCAATGGTTGGTCATGT
>JAQXFM010000196.1 GCA_029250305.1 Candidatus Poseidoniaceae archaeon
CGCCCGCAATGGCTTCTTCGATCCCGACGTTGGTCAGTGGTACATCCACCCAGCCGGTGAACAACTTGGCAGCGTTCCACATGGATTGGCCGTGGCGCATCAAAATGAGCAGTGACATGTTGGTTCCCCAAACATCTCCAGATGAATCAGGTGGATGAATGTGGCGGAATTTTTCAAACAAAAGTTAACGACGTCAAGACCAAACTTGGTACTAGACCCCAAAGCAGTATCATTCCAAGACGGAGGGGTGATCGTTCTGCGTATTTGGAGAATTTCTTCATCAATCGTTGATCCAAGTCTCCTTTCGCCCAGTCAGTGAGTTTCCCTGTAATGCGTTCAGGGAAGCTAATCAAACGGTCAACAAGGCTAATCGCAACTGTACCTGTCGGTGTCTTCCCGTCCTCTGATTCCTTACGTTTCAACTTTCCTTTGACCACGCCAACTAGAGCCCTAAAACCAAGTTTGACAACTGTTTTTCTCACTGAGCCCCTTACGTGAACCACAAATCGAAGACCGTCTAAAGCGCTACCGGAAATAGTTCGAACCTTGTCAGTCTCCTTGTAGAGTTTGGTTAATTTATCATAAATTGAAAACGAACGCCACCAATCCACAGTCAACCATGAAAGCAGGACGAGGAATGCCAAAATTTGAATGAAGAAATTGAAACCATTGATCGTGACCTCTGAAAGATTAAACACTTCCATGCACACGAAAAGAATCAGGTATGGTGTGAAACCTAAAATCACTTCATGACGAATGAAGCGTTTCAACCCCGGGATTTCTAATTCTCCAATCAAGCGTCCGCCTTCGACGATTTTACGGTCAAAAATACGAACAAATTTGACTAATGGTACGCTTATCAGCAGAACTCGTGCGGAGGCGGTGATGAGGAGGAGTAAAAACCCTATTTGAGATAAATTTAGGTTCATGAACAATCCTCTCAATTTAGTCCATATATTGCAAGCAAGGGACCTAATACAACTGTGAAATGAATTGCTGTTGAGAAAAGAATTCGCATGTTGGAGGCCCCAATGACAGAGTCAACCTGTTTCTGTACTTGGGTATCGAGGGTGTTTTTGGCGAGGGTTGATACATCTCGCGTGGACTCTTTTGCTTTTATTCCAAGATTCTTTGCGGCGACCTTCAGTACCCCGCCAATGTGCCTTGCATTGTCGAGAATTGCTGACGAGTCTAATGTTCGTTTACCATCTTCGTCAGATCGTTGAATTATTGGGGAAAACTCAGTTTCTGGACGTTCTACATAATCAGGAATCTCGATTTGGGACAATTGAACGAGTTTACGCCTGGACCAGATTGCTGAATTTAGGCCTGAATTTACAAGAAGAGGATGAGAATACCAACGTTCGAGTGGTTGTAGAGCGGTCTTCATGTCCATCGATCGTTTGATGTTGAAAAGAAGCCACAAAAAGAAAATCCCGTAGAGTACCAATAGATTCACCTGTTTCCAATCTGCAACACTCGGAGTTCCCAATGAGAGACGAATGATTGCTGCTGCGACCATAGGTGCAATTGCGAGAATTGATTCTCGAACCAAGAAAGTTTCAATTCCACGGATTGATGTTTCTTTTTTGAACACCCTGAGATTTTTGAAAATATCTCTTAGTTTGATTCTGTGGACCTTACTGTCTTGGACCCTGATTGTATAACGTTTGTAAATTCGGCGAAGTGGTAAGAGCACGAGATATGAACGAAACACAAGAGCGACGATTAGGATCCAAAAATAAATGGTGAATGGATTTGTGAAATCTGCTAACGAAGACAGCTGATTCGAGATGATTTCTCTCATATCCGTGCCCCCACTAATTGATAATGGAGGCCCGGACCATTTGATTATTCCGAGATTGTGGTTCGGAACACGGCAGTTGCCCTTTCTTCAAAGGTATCCAATTTTTCACAGATAATTCGACCGTATTTCCTACCCATTCCGTACGTTGCTCCAGCCACAGAACCAACAGCAACAGCGTTCACTGTTAGTCGACCGACGGTAAGAGCGGTTCCCAACAAAAGAGGAATCATTTCTTGCCACCTCGGCTTTTAGTGATTTTTGGTTCTTCGATAACCTTCACTTCTTGAACAAGGCCCGTTGTGACCCGATCTTGTTCGGTTGTGTAGCGGTGAAAATAATGTCGCCAGCTGCTTTCAAAGACACCGGTTGCATACGCAACGGCACCTACAATCATTGTTGTTCTCATCATCAATCCTATCATATGTTCACTTTCCTGTATTTTTTGCTTACTCGCAACACAAACCAAACATCGCTCCAGGTAGGGGACGTTCGTCCTCCTAATGCGTGAGCAACGCCATTACGTTGTCGAGAAATTGATTTTAATCGCTTTTGATCTGATTTCGAAAGTGATAGTGAATCGGATACGAAGGCGATTATTTGTTTGCTGGATGATTTCTTGAATGAAAGTCTATGCTTTTTATTCACTTGGTATTCCAATTCAGCCCAGGCATTCAATAAGCCATAGGAAGGATTGTTAGAGACAAATGCCTTCATGAGCCCACTTTGCGCTCGGGGGTTTGATTTAGAAATTCGTTTCAGGATAGAAAAAAGGGGACTTTTTACTGCGGTGAACGGCAAAACCATTGTCACTCCTCCTCTTTGTTAGCCGCCTTACGTGCCTTTGGACTGACTGTCTTCACGACGCCAGTCGCAACGGTGTTGACGACGTTTCCTGCTGTTTCTACTGTGATCTTTGTAACTTCACCAGTTGCATTGATTGCAGCTTTAATGACTCGGCTTGAGCCAACTGCAAGTTCCACGACTGTTGCTTCACCAGCGTTCACCATCTCTTTGACTGCTGATGAAAATTCATCAATCAGAGACGTGAGGCCTTTCGAAACCTTGTCAACCGATTTTTTGCCGGACATGTTTCTCGGATAGAGCAGGGATACTTAACCCGACGAGGTAAATTATACCGGTATAAATTACCCGCAATCAGTCGTCGCTTGGTAAGTAGAAGAACGTATCAGGATAGTACCCCATTCGCACACCCAAATCGATCCACCGGCCGATGTCGGAACGAAGGGTTTTCCCATTTTCTGTTATGTCGTAAATGAGCACTGGATGGCCTCCACGACCTTTGCCAGCTCGCTCTGTAATGGCCACATGGCCAGCATTATGCAAACGTTCGAGGTGCAGGCGTAATTCCTTGCGATCCACGCTCACCGCCCTCTCGATCCTCATGAGACGACGTGCATCGCTTTCCCGCTCCCGCATCCTCGATAAATAAAGCAACACGCGATAGATGGTGACTGGTAAATCCCTTCGGCGTTTTTCCATAATAGCGGGTAATTCAACCCCATTAAAAAACTAAACTGCATCAACATAGAAAGGAGTTTGAAAAGAGGGGCTTCGTAATTCGGCGACAGTAGCATTCGTCGTCAAAACCACCGAAGCGCTCATGTCCATCGAATGGATGGGCGATGCATGCCCTTCACACACAACATGGCCGACTGGCTTGGTTTCAACATCGACAAAGCCTGGTTGGAAGAAAACATCCGATGGAAGGACTTCGGCACAGGCGTTCGATTGGGACGGCTCTACCGAGAAGACGCATGTTCCCTTGTGTTGTACGAAGCAGACTCTGAAGTGACTGTCGACGCTTTCATGCCTCATAGCCATCCAGGAGGAGAAGCGTACATCGTTCTTGAAGGCGAGGTTTGGGACGAAGATGGTACGTACCCTGCTGGTTCCCTTGTATGGATGAATCGAGAAACGACACACACGCCGAAGACCCGAGGAAAGACACTCATTTTGGTGCTCTGGCCTGAAGGCGTCAAGAGTGCTTGACGATCTCTTCAAGATCGTATTCGCCACCTGACAGCAGCCCCTCAAAGAGGAACGGCCCCGCTGGCACCACCGCTGCAATGAATCCGTGAAGCAAAGCTGTCATGGTCCAGTGCTTGCCAACGCCAAGGAACAGCAAACCGATGTAAGCAACGAACAAACCACCGTGGAGTGAACCCATGAGGCTTACCATGGCAGGGTCACCCGCGATGTACTTCAGTGGCATTGCATATCCCATCAAAATGAGAAATGAAAAACCTTCGAGGTAGCCGACAAAGGCGACGAGCGATTTCATGCTTTGACCTCAACCATTGGACGGCTTGAGCCGCAAGAAGGACAGAGTTGCTCTTCGATTCCATCGTACGCATGCTTACACGCAGGGCATGTCATGGTCAACTCCATCTTCCCCATTGCTTCAACAGCCTCGCCTTGCAAGGAAAGATAGCCGCTGTCGGCGTTGCCGACGGTGTATCGACCAGCACCACCGATTCGAACCAACAAGTCCGGTGGCAACGTGACCGTTCCCGTTTCATCGATGATGAGTTCTCGGTCTTTGCCGAGGTTTTCAACGTCCACATCAGCGCCGTGTTCTGCAACAAAACGTCCATCACGAAGTTCGAGCGAACGGTTGGCAAAGGCTGCGACTTCTTTCGAGTGCGTCACAATCAAGAATGAAACACCGTCGTTTTCGTGGAGTTCTTTGAACAGAGCGAGCACTTCTCTCCCCGTCACTGGGTCGAGTGCACCTGTCGGCTCATCAGCCAAGATCAAGCGCGGGTTGGTGATGAGGGCCCGAGCAATCGCAACACGTTGCTGCTCGCCACCACTCAGCATCATTGGCAAGGCGTGAGCGCGGTGGAGCATCCCAAGGCGGTCAAGCATTTGATCGGCGAGCTTGAGTGCCTTGCGAGAGGCAACGCCTTGGTGACGCAGTGGTTGTGCTACGTTGTCACGTGCGTTCATCTGCGGAAGCAAATTCCCTTCTTGGAAGATGAACGCAACGGTTTTTTGTCGTAATTCAACCAATTCTGGACCCGTGAGTCGGGTCATGTTGTTCCCTGCAAGAGAGACTGAGCCTGCGCTTGCCTTCATGAGACCGCCCAAGCACTTCATGAGCGTGGATTTTCCAGACCCTGATGGGCCAACAACAGCGATGGCTTCACCTTCTTTCATGTCGATGTGCAGGCCTCGTAGCGCAACGACGTTGCCGTCCTCGGCTTTTGATTCATACACGTGATACACGCCGTCGGCTTTCAAAATACTGTCTTTCATCCTTCACTCCCCCTTGAGCACGCTGGCCAAATCCGACTTGAGTGCCCGCCGTGTGGTCACCAACAAAGCGATGACAACTGCGGTGAACACTGACAGAGATACCAACAACAACTGCGTCCATGGATAGACCAAGGTTCGCACAATTGTCGTTGAAGATCCTCCGAATATTTGGAAGATGAATCCGAAGATGTCAAAGAATCCATTGAAGGACAAAGCCAC
>JAQXFM010000214.1 GCA_029250305.1 Candidatus Poseidoniaceae archaeon
CCACCGGTTGCTTTCGCTTGGTAGCCTGTGAAGAGAATGGCGTTCTTTGTATCATGGCGAAGGCGATTCAGATACCAAATTGACGGGCCGCCTTGGAGCATGCCTGATGTGGAAACAATCACATCTGCTTCGAGCGCTCGCTTTCGGTCTGATTTACTCGAAACTCGCTTGCACCACGACCATGCTGATCGAAGTGCCGCAGGATCTCGGAGGGTTTCTGGGTGGTTCATTTGCATTTTAGCGATGCGTTTCCCCATACCGTCAACGTGAACGTTGAGGTGTGGGAGGTATTTGTGAAGGCGCATGACAACATCCTGGGTTCGACCGTTTGCGAACGCTGGGATGAGGACGGTTCCGCCACCATCGACGACGCGTTGAACGTGTTCAACGAAGCGTTGAATTTCTTCGTCCATGTTTGGGTGTTCCCTTCCACCATAGGTTCCTTCAACAAAGAGCGTGTCGGTTTTTTGTGGCTTCGCACCTCTTGTTAGGGGTGAATCACGGGTGTCAAAATCACCAGAAATTAATACCTTACGATCCGGTGTTTCAAGATCAAGCATTGCAGCACCTGGGATATGACCAGCCTTACGTAGGGTGAGTTCCCAATCATCGTGATTCCATGGAGCATCAAAATCGTGAATTCGCCAGGCATCAATCGCTGTATCGATGTCGCGCTTGTCCCAAGCAAGGGGGTAGCCTTCGATTGAGCTGACTTTGTGGCAATCATACCACATCATTTCTGATATTTCTGCTGTGAGCGCTGTACCATGAAGGAGGGTTCGATGGTTCGAACAAAGCCATGGTGCCATGCCTAAGTGATCGACATGGGAATGTGTGATGACTGCATCCTTGACTTTCGGAGCTTCAGATGGATAGCGAGGAGGATGTGTTGGTGCAAGACCGTAGTCGAGTAAAAGGCGAGTTTGCTTTTCATTCTCGAACATAATTCCTACGTTTCCAACCTCATCACCGCCGCCAAGTGGATGGTATCGGAGACCCTTTTCAGGAGAATCGTCTGGATATGATGTGGTTCTTCCTGCTGAGTATAGGACCATAGGGCTCAGTGTTTCGTCAGCACGACCCATGATGAAGATGTGCATGTTTTGGACCCACACCCCCTCGTTTCCTTTGGAGAGATTTCAGATCGGATTCAGGTTTTTTTTGATTGATTATGTGGTGGTAGTATTATGTGCTTGTCGCGACCATATTCTACGGGGCATACTTCCGTTTCTTCTAATCCCTTTCTACGACATCCTTCACGGATCTTCACCACATCTCCTCCATAGGAAATAGGGGGGTCTAGGGATATCCTTCGATTCTTAGGTGAAACGAAGGTCGTTTTGTTTCCATTCCATTGAAATTCCATTCAGATTCTACGTTGATGTGGTGAAGATTGAAGCATGGTTTTCTTCACCGCTGCTTAAGTTTCAAATTCCAAATTTTCCATGAGAAATCATTTCTTCTCTACGAAGGTGACTTGAACCTCCCGCACATGGAAGAATCATGGCGCGTCAAGAAGACCATCGCTTCGTCGTTGACGAGGACCGATGCTTCGGTTGCGCAGCCTGCATAGCACTGTGCCCAGTGAACGTGTTGACGCTCATCGATCGTCTTGCTGTTGTCGATGAACAAGCTTGCACTCATTGTGAACTATGCATCCCTTCATGCCCAGTTTTTGCACTCGAAATTCGACCAACAGTCGAGGTGAAGGCGTGAAACGAATCGTTTGCATTGGGGGTTCGATCGCGAACCTCATTGCAGCCTACCATCTTTCTGAAGAGAATGATGTGACGATTATCGATGTTCATGCTGAAATTGGTATGCCATGCGGTCAACCTGGATTTATCCAAAGTCTCGACAAACTCAAGGCGTACATGACACAGGATCAACTCGAATTCCTCAAACCCCACTCAAATGAAGCCGGATGGGGTTTTCGCAGTGAGTGGATGACCAAACTTCTCGCACTCAACACAGCGCAACAAGGGGCGAAAATACTCACCCGAACCCGAATTACATCCATTG
>JAQXFM010000129.1 GCA_029250305.1 Candidatus Poseidoniaceae archaeon
GGGCAGGTCCGGCCGGCACTTCATCGGTTGACATAGTTTGAAGAGAGCGGTTGGTGGTTTGAAACCTTCTCCTTTCAACGCCAATTTCCGGTAAAACCATTGCGGGTGAAAACTCATTCATTGTGCATAAAACAAAACGATGCCGTACATGAAATGGGTTTGGAAGGCTTCAGTGCCACGATTAAGAGAATCCCTGTTAAGGTGAAATGCAAGATGTCTTGAACCCAACCGAAGTGGAGGGACCATGGCGAGTCCATGGACTGCAGCGGAAGTGGGCTTCATGCGAAGGGCCCTCGATGTCGCTGAACGGGGCCGTGGCCGGGTCAGTCCAAACCCCTTGGTTGGCTGTGTCTTGGTCAAAGAAGGCCAAGTTATTGCAGAAGGTTGGCACGATCACTTAGGTGGCCTCCATGCGGAACAAATGGCCATCCACGACGCTGAGAAGAACGGTTTTTCCCCAAACGGAGCCACGGCTTTCGTCACCCTCGAACCTTGCAACCATTTTGGCAGAACGCCTCCGTGCACTGAGGCATTGATGTGGGCTGGTGTAAAGGAAGTCATCGTCGCTCATCCAGATCCAAATCCAACTGTCAGGGGCTCAGGCTTCGAAGTGCTTGAATCAGCAGGTATTGAGGTTCGATTCGGTCTTTTGGAAAAAGAAGCACGCTCGCAGATGCGCCCGTTCATGCACTGGTGCACTCACAGAAGGCCAATGGTTACGGTGAAAATGGCGGTCGATTGCAATGGTTCGGTCGATGATCGCTCGGCTGAAGCACAACGCTTCACTTCCGAAGCATGCCTCGACCGCGTGCACCAACTGCGCAAGGAATGCGACGCCATCCTTGTCGGAGCAGAAACCGTCGAAAGGGACGATCCAACCCTCACAATCCGTCGAGTGGAAACAGATCGCCAACCGCTTCGAATCGTGATTGATCCAAACAATCGGATCAATCCCAGGTCAGCATTGCTTCAAGATGGACTGGAAACACTCCACATGACATCGAACTTCAGAGGACTTGAGGCACTTTTGAATCAACTTGGCGATCGCGAAATTCAGCGCCTTCTTGTCGAAGGAGGGCCCACAACGGTCCAACAGTTCCTACAAGCAGGTCTTGTCGATGAGTTCTTCCTCGTCGAAAGCAGCGTTGAACACGTCGACCCAGTGCCTTCGAAGATTGATGATTCGATGCTTCAACAAGCAGGACTTGTCCGTGGCTCTAACGAGCAGTGGGGCGATGAAACGGTTCAATTCTGGTCCCGCTGAATGGCGAATACGCTTCGCAAGTTACACAGGGTGCTGGTGGGCGATGCAGGATTCGAACCCGCGTCGTCGGGTTCGAAGCCCGACAGGATATCCAGGCTACCCTAATCGCCCGTATTCCAAGCGAGATGGCCACCCTTCTTGAATAAGGCGGGTCGTTTCCAACGAACATGGCCCGCTCACTTCCGTGCATTCCAACGGGATGTTCAGCGTGTTGCAGGGAGACGACAATGCCGCTCACGAAGGCTGAAGCATCCCTCCTTTCCCGCCGCACCGGGATTGATGTCGATTCGTTCACCTGGAAAAATAACGGCGTCCTTACGTTGCTGAACGACGAAACAACCCGAGCGTGCGTGTTCTTGTTGACTTCATCAGCCGATGTCAATGCAGAAGGCATGTGTTCAGTCTACGAGGTGCGGCCAAGGGGCTGCCGCACGTACCCCAATGTGCTCAACGATCAGGATGAAGCCATTCTCGATGAAGGATGCCCTCACCGTTCCCAATTTCCAACCCCATCTGAAGAAGATTCGATCACGTTGCTCAATCTTGAGGAGCAACTGTTGCGTGAAGTATGAGTCGACTTAGGCTTGAATGCACGTGTTCCACCCAGCGGTCTTGAACGCACCAGTGTGCGTTGCCTAGGGCATGTTCAATTTCCTGCCAATCGCCATGAAGCAAGTTGATGTCCGCTTGGCTTGGAATCGGCTCATCTGGATGTTCACCCATCGGGTGAATTGGGAGGATCAACACCAATCCAGCGCCAGTGTGGGCGACTTCATGGGCACTGGTAAGCACACTTTCCAGCAACGCCATCGGTTCAAGGGAGCCTTGGGAGTTACGACCATACGGTGGGTCCAGAACGAACCCGCAGATGGGTGCACCAAGTTCGCTGAGGGCCTCGGTCAATTTTGTGGCATCCCCAGCAAGAACCATTGCACGGTGGTCAGTTCTTCCTTCTGCGTTCAACGCCCACTCTAAGTTCTGAATGGTTCCTTCCACCATCATTGGGTCAAGGTCAAGTCCAACAGCGATTCGGTTTGATAACGCCGCCTCGATGAGGAATCCACCCGTTCCAGTCATCACATCGATGGTGGCGCCCTTGCCAACAGGTCCTGATGCAAGGTTCACGGCAAGGCGTGCCAGCCGTGGGTCAAGGCTCACTGGTTTGAAGAAAGGGCGTTCAGCGGCCTTTCTGGAAGACACGCCATCCGATTCATCCCCAAAGCCAAGCATCCAACCACAGGCAATGGTGCTTGAACTGGCATCGATGACCACGCCAAAGCGGTGTTGAGGATGCTCGAGATCAATCGCATAACCCAAGTCATGCAAACGACCTCCGATTCGTTGTGCAAGGCGACTTGGCCCAACGCCTCCGATGCGCCCTTCATGGCGCCAAGCACGCACCGCCACCGTCCCATTACGTGGGTGGTTGTTGAGGTGCTCAAGAATGGCTGGCATTAAGCGGTCGATGGTTGCCTCACCCTCACAGGACGACACAATGGCGTGGCATAGGATTGCTTGGCAGCCGCTTGAAACGGCCACAGCTTCAGCCAAATCCATCTCATCGTTATCGCCTTCCAATGCCAGCAACCGTCGCCCTTCGAGTCGAGTGGTTGTCATTTCTGGTAACAAGGCAGCAATTTCTGCACGCGCAAGCGCAGGATGCCACCCGCGCAAGCATGCAATGTGCCTCACCATGCCAAGCGCTCGCCCCCCAACTTCTTGACGGGTTCGGATGCCAACAACCACATACCCTCACCCGTTGAGAAATCCATGGGCTGCAATCTTCGAGACATCACCTCCCCGGAGACCATCGATTTGAACAGCCTCGCCGGCAAGCGAGTTGGTGTTGATGCCTTCCTTACGGCGTTCCAATTTTTGACAACGATGCGAGACCGCTCGCCACAAGGCGATGGCGGACCTCTGCGTGCAGAAAATGGAAAAGTCGTCTCGCATCTCATGGGATTCCTCAATCGAACCACGACCTTGCTTGCAGCAGGCATCAAGCCCGTGTACGTGTTTGATGGAACAGCACCAGAACTCAAAGCAGACGAAATCGCTCAGCGCCGTGCACGCCGTGTTGAAGCGGAACGCATTCACAAAGAAGCACTCGCAGCAGGCGATTTCCCTCTCGCTCAGAAGATGGCGCAGCGGATCATGCATTATTCACCTGAGATGGTTGCAGAGACCAAGCAACTTCTCGACCTCCTTGGCGTTCCTTGGGTTGACGCGAAAGCAGAAGGTGAAGGCCAAGCTGCTGTGATGGCTGCGAAAGGACAACTCGATGTGGTGGCGACCCAAGACTGGGATGCCCTGTTGTACGG
>JAQXFM010000270.1 GCA_029250305.1 Candidatus Poseidoniaceae archaeon
ACCGCTCGCTCAATCATGTCGTAGCGTTGCTTGATGGCCTTGTTTAGGTCTTCGAAAATTTGCATGTGGTCGACGTACCAATCGTCACGTGCCTTCATCTCTGAAACGGCAAGACGCAAGTCGTTGTCCAACTCTTCTGCGATACCGAAAACCTTGCCGAGTCGATCCTTTTCTCGGGAGTACTTCTCTTCCATCTTTTCGAGTTCTGGCTTGAGGTGTTCGACCTGCTTGCCAGCCTTGACTGCACGGAGTTCGAGTTCACGGACCCTGATTTCCCGCTCGTTGAGCAGTGCTTCTTGAGTTTCCTTTTCGATTTCCCGCTCAATGATTTCCTTCTCGAGGACTTCATTTTCAGTTCGAGCGTCGAAGAGTTCCTTTTCCACGGCCTCGTAGGCTGCGAACAACTTTTGCAGACGGTCGGTCTCAGTTGCGAGTTGTTCCTCAAGTTGTTGAATTCGAATCTCTGGCGTGACGGTCCCTTCTTCTGTCATGGTATCACCGGGAGGTAAGCCTCCATGTAAGTCCACTTAACTCCACCCTATCAAGCCGACGCCTAAACGACCCTGCGAAATGGCTTGAAATCGGCCTTCAAATCATGAAGAGATGGCATCTGTTGCGGCGACCAATTCTCGTGCAATGCTCACTTCACCCATCGAGTGGCCCGCATCTGGGACAATAATCAGATTGCTATTTGGCAGAACCTTGTGCAGTTCCCATGCGCTGCGTGTTGGGCAAACCACATCGTATCGCCCTTGGACGATCACAGTTGGAATGTGTTCGATGACTGATGCGTGATTCAAGATGTGAGCTTCTTCAACGAAGATTGCGTTGATGAAATAGTGGCATTCAATGCGTGCAAAGGCAACAGCGAAATCTAAATCTTCTGCTTTTTCAAGGTACGATGGGTCAGGGAAAAGGCGGCTTGTTGCCATTTCCCATCGAGTCCACTCTTTTGCTGCTGCTCGGCGCACATCACCATCTTCGCTTGTGAGGCGAGCATAATAGGCTTCGATTAGGTTCGATTGTTCCGCTTTGGGAATGTGTTCACGGTACGGCTCAAACGCATCAGGGAAAATGTGACTTGCACCGTCTTGGTAAAACCACTGCAGTTCGCTCTTCCTGCACATGAAAATGCCACGGAGGACCAAACTCGTGACTCGATCTGGATATGTCTGGGCGTAAATAAGGGAGAGAGTCGACCCCCAAGAACCACCAAAGACATGCCATTGTTCAATGCCAAACGACACCCTGAGTGCTTCAATGTCGGCCACCATGGCTTGGGTTGTGTTGTCCCTTAACTCTGCATGAGGCGTTGATTGTCCGCATCCACGTTGGTCAAATTGTATGATGTTAAACTTCGCAGGATCGAAGTATTGTCGGTAAGCAGGTTGGCCTCCACCGCCTGGTCCGCCGTGAATGACAACGACGGGGACACCCTCGCTGTTTCCGGATTTTTCCCAAGCAATCGTATGGAGGTCTGTGACTTGCAACATTCCCGAATCGTAGGGTTCAATCGGCGAATACAGCACCTCTTCAATCGTCGTGGTCGTGTCGAGCATGAATTGTCCAAAGAACGGCCAACCATGTTCCTTTCGTTTGGGGACATGTTCAAGAAATGCCCATCAAACGGCAAACCATGAGCACAAGACCCGCCACCGAGTTGTTTTCTGAATGGGCGACAAAGAACAAGGATGAGGGAATGGAGCGGGGCCATGCTGCTTCGGTCAAAGCAATGTTGGATTTGGCCTTACCAAGAGTCAACACGCCGTATTCTGCCGTCGATGTTGGATGCGGAAACGGATGGGTCTGTCGAGCCTTGGAATCGCACGAAGCATGCCTAGGAGCCGTCGGCGTTGATGGTTCCGAAGCGATGATTGAGAAAGCAAAAGCCCTCGGAGATGGTGAGTTTCACCTCGCTCTTTTACCTGAATGGAAACCAGCCACGGCTTTTGATTTCCTTCACACCATGGAATTTCTCTACTACCTCCACGACCCAGCAGCCATGCTGAAAACCATCCACGACGAGTGGTTGAATGAAGCAGGCGTGATGGTCGCAGGGGTCGATCATTACCTCGAAAATGAGGACAGCCACGGATGGCCTGAAGCCCTCAATGTGCACATGACAATGCTGAGCGAAGCCCAGTGGAAAGATGCCATGGTTGGCGCAGGGTTCAGCGATGTCGAAACGCATCGAGTTGCCACAAAGGACGGGTTCGTCGGCACCTTGGTAATGATTGGAACCAAGGCTTCGAATTAATCGTCTTCCATTGGAAGTGGGATGCCGAGTGCCTCGCCTGCAGGTGCGCACAATCGAACATCACCACCGTAGAACGGGCATGTCTTGCAAGGTTCTGCCGCTTCAGGACTGAGACGATCTGGCTCTTCGAGCGATTGTGGAGCAACTGCAAGGCGGCCAATC
>JAQXFM010000278.1 GCA_029250305.1 Candidatus Poseidoniaceae archaeon
AGACACTCGAATTGAAGTCCGTCACCATGAGGACTTCAGCATGCAGGGTGTATATGTGGACGACGAAGTTGGCCTCCAATTCATCAACGTTGAAAAAACACCAACAGGGCGAGGTAAGAATGACAGCGCCCTCTTGATTGAATCGAAAGCCTTCCTTGCAGCACAACTTGAGTTGATGGCCATTCAATGGGGCGCAGGAACTTCATACAGAGCAGCAAAAGCAAGGCTCATAGAAGGGAAAATTATCGAACCATTGAGGCTAAACTTGGGCGAAGGATCGTATTACGAACGGCTGCGTACATCTCTTGAACAGAGTGTTGATGGAACATTATCAACCCCTAATGCATTTTTGCGACGATCAGGTGAACCAATGCCCACCCAAGAGAATCCGCAGGCAGCTGCACTTTCCATTCTAGGAATCGACCTCAACGAGGTGTTGGGGGGCGTAGGCATACGAATCGGACAAGAACTTGCGAACAAGTGGAACAGTGTTGAGAACGATCAACAATTTTGGACTCATTTAACAGAAGAATGGCGCGAACTTGGAATGGGCGAAATCGTCACGAAAGGGATGCCGCCTGAATCTGTCGTTGTTCGCAATGGTGGCGCATGTGGCGGCAAGCCAACAGTTGGCGGCATGTTTTGTCACCTCGATGAAGGGGTGCTACAAGGTATTGTGATGGTTCGCCATAAAGTCGACGTTCTCTCCAAGGAGCGAGTGTGCACAAGCGACGGAACCGATTCCTGTCATTTTGAGATTCAATGTAAAACCGAACAGATTGATTCGGCTCTTTGAGCGCAGGTTCTTAGGCGAGTCACCCGTGCGAATATCATGGACTGTGGAACCTGTGAAACCGCTGGGCCCATTCAAGTGGTCAAACCTGATGTCGTTGAGGTCTCATTGACCATCTCTGACAAAGCACAAGCAATGCTTGCAGATGCCTTCGGGGAGGACCGCTCTATGGCACTTCTTGTCGGCGTTTTGTCTGGCGGTTGTTCCGGCTACATGTACGATCTGCAAATCATTGAAGAGACTGACCAATCCTGCCAAGAAGTCAACATCAATGGATTCAGAGTCCTCGTCCCTAATGCATCCAGCCATCTTCTCGATGGAATCGAAATCGATTATGTCGACCGACTTATGGGCGGCGGTTTCAAAATCAACAATCCAAACGCCGATTCCTCATGCGGATGTGGCGAATCCTTCGCATGAGGGAAACTGAATGCAAACGGCCCGTTATTCTGAAGGCCATCTGAGTGTTTGGCGCGGTACGGATGTGCTCACATTCATTGATGGACTATCGACAAATCGTGTGCTCGATTTACGAAAAGGTGAATGCAAACAGACGACGTTTACGACAACCACTGCGAAGGTCATCGACCGTGTGGCACTTTTTCACATGGGGGATTTCGTTGCTTGTGTGAGTCACGCACCATTTTGGGACGCTCTCCACGCACATGTCTCCCCACGTATATTGGGACAAGATGTCTCGATTTTCGACGCATCGGCCAACAATGAATTTTTCGTCCGCTTCGGGCATGAGCAGGTGACTCCTGGGTTTCACTCGGCAGAAGATGGTGTGACTGTTGGCCGCCTCGAAAGTGGCTATGACCTCATTGTAGCATCTGTCGGAAAACACGTTGAGTCCTTAGAAAATTTAGATTCATTTCATACATGGCGGATCGAGCAGTGTATTCCATGGGCTGGCTATGAAATCACGTCGAAACACCATGCACTTGCATGTGGCCTTTCCAAAGACATCCACCCCTCCAAAGGATGTTACATCGGACAAGAAGTATTGACACGGATGATTAGCAGAAAAAAGCAAGGGCGAGCCTTGTCAGTTGTTGCCAATAACGAAGTTCAACCATCCGAGATTACAACAAAAGGCGAAGCCCATTCACTGGCCATCCTCAGAGTGTAATCAATAGCCGAGAAGTTCGGAAAGTTGTGACTTGTAGAAGTTGCCAGAGCCTTGGAGTGAAGCGAGTTCTTCTTCGCTGAGTTCCAACTCAAGAATACGTTCAATGCCACCAGCACCGAGAATGACAGGCACACCAATGTAGACATCATCCAAACCGTATTGACCAGTAAGGTGTGCTGACGCTGGAATCAATCGCTTTCGGTCGTTCAAAACTGCTTCTGCCATGATGGCAGCGGCCGATCCTGGTGCGTAGAAAGCAGAGCCACGCTCGAGCAGCTTGACAATTTCTCCGCCACCGGATGCGGTGCGCTTGCAGATTGCATCGATTGTTTCTGCATCGAGGAGGTGTGTGATGGCGATGCCGCCAACCGTAGTGAAGCGTGGGAGTGGCACCATGGTGTCACCGTGACCGCCGAGAACCATTGCTTGAACATCTTCTTCTGAGCATCCAACAGCCTTTGCCACGAAGTGGGTCATGCGTGCGCTGTCAAGCACACCAGCTTGTCCACACACTCGGTTTGCAGGGAACCCTGTGACCTTTTGCATGTGGTAGGTCATCAAATCGAGTGGATTTGTGACCATGATGATTGTTGCATCAGGAGCGTGGTCTCGAATACCTTCACCAACTTGCTGAACAATCCCCGCGTTCTTGGCGATCAAGTCTTCTCGGGTCATTCCTGGTTGTCGTGGGAATCCGGAAGTAACAACGACAACTTCTGCGCCAGCGATGTCCTCGTAGTTTGCCGTGCCTGTAATGGCGCCGTCGTAATTCAAAACTTGTCCATTCTGAGACATGTCGAGAGCCTTGCCCTTGGCAAATCCTTCATAGATGTCAAGCATGACAATGTCGGCAATTTTCATCTGAGCCAAAACAAATGCGCATGTTGCGCCGACATTTCCTGCTCCAATCACTGCAATTTTTCTTCGATTACTCGCCATAGTGGTCCCTTCGTTGAATGTTCCAGTGAAAGGACCTCCATAAGGAACATGGTTGAAAATGAAGCCCAACTGGTTCCGAGATAGAATCATCGATCTCCAATTCGCTAAAAAAAATCAGTCATCCTAAGCGAGTTATCTAAAAACCCCCTTCCGTTGGATAAAAACATCCCACACCCACATTCGTGGGGTTTGGGCATGAGGCAACAAGATGAAACTCGGCGTACCAATGGAACCTGAAGGCGAAACTCGTGTTGGAATCGTTCCTTCAAGCATGAAGAAATTGCTCAAAGCTGGCTTTGAGGTTGTGATCGAAACTGGTGCTGGAAAGGCGGCAAATTATCACGACAGTGACTACGAAGCTGCAGGCGCTACCATTGGCTCTCGCTCGGACGCACTTGGTTGTGCAAACATCGTCTGCATCCGTTTCCCGGGTCTTGACGGAATCTCAAAAGGAGCAAACCTCGCTTGTGTCTCAGATCCATTCCGAAACCCGGAGCATGTCAAAGCATGCATGGAAGCAGGTGTCACCCTTCTCTCGATGGATATGATTCCCCGTCGCCTCTCACGAGCGCAATCCATGGACGTCAACTCATCACAAGACAACCTCGCTGGTTACAAAGCGGTCCTCCTTGGTGCGGCCCAAGTCCCCAAGGGGATTCCAATGATGACAACATCTGCGGGAACCATTCGACCCGCCAAGGTCGTCATCATGGGCAGCGGTGTTGCAGGCTTGCAAGCGATTGCAACCGCCAAGCGTCTCGGTGCTGTTGTTTTTGCATCCGATGTTCGAAAGTCAGCCGCTGAGCAAATCGAATCAGTCGGTGGACGTTTCATTGAAGTCGATGGCATGGATGACTTCGAAGATGAATCAGGGTATGCAAAACCATTGACACCTGAATTCATTCAGAAGGTCAACGACACCGTTTGTGGTGTTGCTGCTGACGCAGATATCATTGTCACAACCGCTCGAATCTTCGGACGACCCGCACCAATCACTGTTCCATCAACAGCCGTTCAGAATTTCAAGTCCGGTGCTGTCGTGGTTGACATGAACGCAGATGTTGGAGGCAACTGTGAAGACACAGTTCAAGGAGAAGTCATCACAACCGATAACGGTGTCATCATCGTCGGAACTTCCAACCTACCCGGAACGCTTGCTACCACATCAAGCATGCTTTATTCAAACAACTTGACGACCTTCATGACCTCACTGGTCAAGGATGGCGAAGTCGTGATTTCAGACGACGACGACGTTCTCGTCGGTGCACCTGAAGGCAGTGATTTCTATGTCAACGGAATGGGTGGCGTCCTCATCTGCAAAGATGGAAACATACATCCAAAACAAACTCGCCTTGGAGGTGCACTCGAATGACACCAGAATTTTTGATTGGGAACATCACCTTGTTTATGCTCGCCATTTTCATCGGATTTGAACTGATTACCAAGGTGCCAGCAACCTTGCACACCCCTCTCATGA
>JAQXFM010000299.1 GCA_029250305.1 Candidatus Poseidoniaceae archaeon
CATTGGAATGGATCCTATCGAAGCCATAGCATATATGTTCGATTTTTTTATCGGCTGAAAAATGGGTTCCGACTCACAAGCGTGGCGACTTATCCCTCAATCCAGCACGGTGAAAATAAGCGATGCGGCAGCAATCATAGGAGCATGCGCAAAGTGGCAATCAATTGGTGCTAGAATCCACAGAAGGAAGACTGAAAGGCAGAACGGCAGCCAGATGAAAAATCAAAAATCGGTGGTTTTCTTTCCGTTTTCCAACAGACTGCGACCATAGAACATACAAGATAATATATTCTCCGTCTACTTGAGGGACGATATACGACCCTTTGTCGTCGTTATTCGGGGAACCGCCATGTCCACATCCAAGATTGAATCAATCGTTGAATCCATCACGGAGGAGGTGAAGTCGAAATTCACGAGAACCATTGGATTGGTTGGCGTGATTATCATTTCACTCTCCGCAATGCTGCCTGGGATCTTTGTGACCCCGACTTTTGCAGCAGAGATCATGGGGCCGGGGATTTGGCTTGCCTATCTGTTCGCTGCTTCTGTGGTTCTTCCCGGAGCTCTGTCCAAATCAGAATTATCATCCGGAATGCCGTCGAGTGGAGGGTCTTATGTGTACCTAGAACGCACATATGGCCCTCTTATCGGGACCATCAGCGGACTGGGATTATGGGCATCTTTCCTTCTCAAATCGGCCTTTTCCTTGATTGGTTTTTCTGCATACTTCATCGTAGTCACGACATACTTCGACATTGATATGGAACTGCTGACGCTCTCAATGAGTGCACTGGTTTTGATCGTTGTTGTCAACCTACTTGGCGTGTCGAAAGTCAAGGCTGTTCAAGCACCGATTGTCTTCATGACCGTGGCCCTGCTTACGGTCATATGCATCGCCTCACTCTTCGCTGACGGATTCGATGCCAGCGTCCCGATCGATGGAGCCATCAATGCGAATGGATGGGAACTTGCTGAGGCTGCAGCGTTTGTGTTCGTCGCCTATGCTGGCGTCACGAAGGTTGCCGCTATCGGTGGGGAAGTCAAAAACCCTGAGAAGAATTTGCCGGCAGGAATCTTGCTTTCATTGCTCATTGCAACGGTTCTCTATTCGGTGATTGCTTTCTTGATGATGGCAGCCATTCCTGGGAACGAGTGGTGGATTGCAGCAGATGGAAAGGTGGTAGAAAATCCAGTGTTTGTCTTTGCTGAAACTGTTGCAGGATCAAAATTCGGCGTCATTGCCGCCGCCCTTTCTGTTCTGACGATGATTTCGATGGCGCTTGCAGGCATTCTCGCTTCCTCGAGGTTCCTGTTTGCAATGGCTCGTGACAACCTCCTTCCACAAGCGCTTGAGGAAGTGAATGTCAAATTCGAGACGCCTCATTGGCCCATTATCCTAACAGGAATCGCCATGGCTTTGGCGATTTTCTATGTCCCACTCAAGGACGTTGTCAAGCTTGCCTCAGGTTTCAAAATCATGATCTTCATGCTGATCAATTCATGCGTCATTATCCTCCGGCAAACCAGGAAGGAGCATGATTGGAATCCGTCATACAACAGTCCAATGTATCCCTACATCCAATTATGGGGGATCGTGGCAGGAGCAGTTCTCATTGCGTTCATCGGCAACAAGGCCTTCATCGGTGCTGCTGCTGCTGTTGTAGCTGGGGCTGCCACATACTTCCTCTATGGACGAAAGCATGCAACTCTGCAAACGACGCCAGTTGCGTCGTTCCGCAAGCAGTTCCAATCGCCTTCACCAACTGAGCATGAACGACGAATGACTGTGTTCCACGCAGCCGACATGGGGGGCAAGAACCACCTCACTGTGCGAGAATTCCAAAATGCTCTGAAATCGCTTGGGCTAAGTTACACTTCAGATGAATCCCGTGCGATCTTCCATGCCGCAGATGTCGATGGAAATGGTGTGATTGACATCGATGAATTTTTCGAGTTCATTGAAACCACCAGTGACGAATAGAGCTGCCTCGCGGGGTGTGCTGAAAGGCATTATGGGGGAGAGGGCTGTCGGTTCACTTATGAATGACTGGAACTTTTTTGTTTCATTTCCCATGAAGCCCCCTTTTTGTCAGCCAAATCATCCATCACGGAACTCATAGGAGGAGATTGGTGAGGTCACTGAAGAAACCTCTTCTGTGTTCAATCGAACCATCGGGCTATGGGGCGTTGTAATCATCGCGCTTTCGTCAATGCTGGGCTCGGGCCTCTTTGTCATGCCCGCTTTTGCAGCCGAAATCATGGGCCCTGGCATTTGGTTGGCCTTTTTGCTTGCAGCCACCGTCGTCTTACCGGGTGCACTTTCAAAATCCGAACTTGCTTCTGCAATGCCATCCAGTGGCGGCTCCTATGTCTACCTCGAACGAACCTACGGTCCACTTTTTGGAACCATCAGCGGGTTGGGCCTCTGGGCCTCCTTTTTGCTCAAAGCCTCGTTCGCTCTCATCGGTTTTTCAGTCCACATGTACGCTTTGACGACCTATTTCGAGATTGAGAGTAACATCCAACTGGTCTCAATCTCTGCTCTTGTCCTCATCACCGTCGAAACAATCGACGAAAAATTGGTTTCAGAAGACGAGTAAGCCGAGTTCAATCCACTTCATGAGTGGATTGACAACCTCAGAGCGAAAGGTATCGAACCATAACGGACTGGTCCAACAAACCATTGCTGCGAGAAGATACTCAATGCCAAGTAGTTCCTCTTGAGGGTAGAGGGTGGTCATCACTTCACCTTCGTCCACGAACCATCAGTGCCAACGTTCCAGAATTGTATCTCTTCACTGACATCGACATACCATCCGGATTCGCCTTGCACGGATCCAGGGGCGGCCTGCATCACACCGACTTCTGTTGCTTGAGCAGCGAGGCTTGCCTTCAGTTCGGGACTGAGGTCGATCATGGTGTCGGGTGAAGGTGCTTGATTGGGTGATCCCTCGGAGTGTGTGTCTTCCTCATCAACCTCATCACCTTCGTCTTCTGCGTCTTCGTACTCTTCTTCGAAGGCGTCTTCGACCCATTCTTCTTCTTCGGCATTGTTCACTCGGCGCACAAGCACGACCAATGTAACCAAAATGAGACCAAGAAGGAACGAGCCAAGCGTCATAGCGGTGTTCGTCGAACCAACTGCTCCACCAAGGAGCACAGGTTCAACATCAAAGAATCGTTGAGTGATGAGCCCATTCCAGTTCACAGTGCACGAACGGTCATCGCCAGCAGAACTGACTTTGACTTCCCATGTATCACCTGTGACGTACTTCGCTTTTCCAGCGCTGCAAGAAATCGATGTGTTTTCAGGCTCGACAATCACGAGGTTGTCGTATTCATCAACGCCTTGCAACTGCAGAAGCACTGTATCGCCCTGTGCAATATCAAAGCCGTCCAGTTCGGCGACAACCCGGACAGGAGTTCCTGGCTGGATGAGCAAGTCGATGGTGTGAACCGCATCATCGGAAGTCAACACCAATTGGTAGGAACCTGATGTGCGTCCTGTGAAATCCCAATATCCATTTCCTGACGAAGAAGCTTCAATCACGCCAAACGATGAATTCAATTCGGTGCTTACATTTGTTGCCGGCGCCATGTTTCCATGTGCATCAATCACTTGAATGTACAATTCAGATGGCTGGCCGGCCTTGACCGTGAGCCCGAGTTCCTGATCCGTGACCAAATTACGTGCTTCTCCGGCGACCACCGTGAGGCGAATTGTGGCAAAGATACCATCTGCGTTCGCACGGATTTCATGACCACCGACATTGGTTGGCATCCAAAGATAGTCTGACAGGAGAAGTTCAACGGTTGCGTCCACCCCATCAACGGTCCAGTTCAAGCCGATTGGTTCGAGTTGATTTCCAAAACCGTCGAAAAACTGTGGGTCGAGATCGAGTGGTGCATCCGATGCTAGAACTTCGTTCGCACCGTTCAGTTCGATAAAGGCCAATTGGCCAGTGAGGGTGTTTTGCTGGAAGGACGGTTCGAAGCGAATGTTGGTCGAAGCATCGTACCAAGACCCTTCAATTCGCCATGTTTCGAGAAGACGTGGTGAAAGAGTCGCATAACCTTCGTAGGATTGGAAATGACTTGCGTTTCCTCCGAGCAGGGTCATGGTTCCATTGACAAGCCACTTGTTGCCCATCGCATCCATTGCCCAGAACGAAAGGGTGCTCTGTTGCCCGACACGGAGGGTTGAGGGTTCAAGTTCAAGAACAGCGTCAATGGCCGTCCCATGATGAATTTCGACATCCAGAGACGAGGCCACACCTTCATCGATGACATTCAATTGGTGAGCCCCCATGGTACCGGGTGTCCAATAGACTCGGCCATCTTCAAACGACAATCCGCCGCTTGAGGTGGTGAAGTTGTCCAAGGGTGGCGTGAAGGAACCTGTGTAACCATTGGCATCGGTGCGCATGGTGATGAGTTCATAGGTCTCCCCAGCGGTGTAGAAACTGTGGTCACCAACAATCGACAATTGGGAAAGGGATGCATCAGCGGGCACGACTCGGATGGTTGAGGTCCCAGTCACATTTCCAGCGCTGACGGTGAGGTTCCAGACCCCAGGATACGTCGCCGTGTATCGTCCAACGGGGCTCATGGTACCGTTTTCCGAGGACCATGTCTTGTAACCTGCATCGGTATGATTCATTTCAAATCCATACTGATCGATAAGTTTGACAGTCAGGTAGACAGATTCTCCGCTGCGAAGCTGTAGGTTGTCTTCAAATTGGAATTCATAGGGGTTGCCTGCGACAACTTCCACCATACGATTGTCTTCCATCTGATTCAAGCGAGCCTTGACCTGAACATCGCCCAATTCGGTAGGCGTCCATTGGGGCGTTCCAACGCCTGCGTAGACGCCGTCAACATCCCAAACAACATCGGTTGCTGGTTTCGAATTTCCTCTCGCATCGATTAGATTTGCTTCAAGGGTGTTCGCCACCTTCGCTTGTGCTTCGGAGGTCACGATGCTCAAGCTCTGTCCGACGCCGGCTTGAACTGTGATGTTGAACACATCCGTCAGGTTTCCGCTAAAGGCTTCGATGCTGATGGAACCTGCACTCCAAGGATAGAAGGTCCCATCGCTGGTGATGGTCCCGTTCGAACTGGCCCAGTTCACTTCTCCGGAAACGACGTTGTTCACGGCGTCATACAGCGTTGCTTCAAACATAACAACCTCATCCGCTGTAAGCGAATAGACTGGTGATGTAATCACAACCCTCGTCGCCGAGGAGGAACTGTGGAAGGGGGATTGTTGGTCCTCTTCCAATGGTGATGCGGGCGGAAGTGATTGCCAAGCTTGCGTGCAGAACAAAGCCACAAGAAGTAGGGTGACCAATGGCCGCATTCCCTGAATCATTGGTCTTCTCATGCTGCACCCTCACTCATTAACCCGTATCAAAGCCGCGCCTCATTCAGTCCATTCAGACCATTCGGACTCATCCGGTTGACGGTAGTACCATGTGCCATTTTCATCTTCGGCCCACTCCGTACCGTCATCGTCCACCCGATGATCTGCCATCCACGATGTGTCCTCTTCAGGCTCCGCTTCAGGTTGCACCTCTGGCACAACCTTTGGCGCAGGCCCACTCGGCCCAGGTGCAGGACCGCTCGGCCCAGGTGCAGGACCAGTTGGACCTGCAGCGCCCGGTGCAGGGCCACTCGGACCCTTTGCTGGACGTGATGGTGCTTCGTCTTCGTAATCGTCTTCCTCATCATAGTCATCGTAGTCTGTGTCACCGCCACGGAGGGCGACGACCAACAGGCCAACAACAACAAGAGCGATGATGGCAACAAGCACTGCGCCAACATAGTACAGCGGTCCGCCAGCCTTGAAGAAGCCTCCAACATTTCCTGTGACTTCAAATTCAACTGATTCTGAGACTTTACCAGATGTGACGGTCACGGTTTGTGAGCCGCTGTCAAGCGTCACGACCTTCCAAACACCTTGGCCTTGGGCCAAGACTTCTGCTCGGCCTGTCGAATCGACGTTCGTGCTTGCAGGAACTGGTATCGGGTTGTCATAGGCATCGAAGGCCGAGACGGTCACAGTGAATGTTCCTAATTGATCAACAGTGGTTTCAGAAAGCACCACAAGGATGGAACTGACCGTTCGTTGAGCGGACACTGAGAGTTCAAGGCTGCCACTCGCTTGACCCGTGCTGAACTCAAGTGAATGCGTGCCTGCGGTTCGAGCGAAGTAGGCATAGCTTCCTTCGTCAGTGCCAGCCGACATGTCGTCAACACCGCTGTTGTTCTCCGTCCACTCAACGGTCTGTGGGAAGGTGTTTCCATCAGCATCTGTACCTGTAATCTGAATTGAAATTTCCTTGCCAGCATCTTGAGCAAATGTGTCAACTGTTGAGGCCACACTGACAGCAACACCGTGCAGGACAGTCACTGTCACTGCGTCACTGATGTTGTACCCTGCGTTGCTGATAGCATACCCTGCAATGGTGTAGTTTCCTACGCTGGTGGCTTGCCAACGCATGTTGGCAGCAACAAGGCTCGATGTGATGTCTGTTGTTTCTTGAGTTTCATCGTTGATGAGCACCCAGGTCAACAGACTTGTGTCGATGGCGTTGGTGTCAAGATCTTCAAGGCTTGCAGAGAAATCGATGTATTCATCCGCAGTCAGTGAAAATGCCTCGCCAGATGTACCATCTGAAGCGATTGCTGACACCGTTGTGGAGATGAGGTCACCTTGGCTAACTTCGACAAACAAGCTGACTTCATGGACCATTGACCCGTCATCATACACTGCAAAGATCGTGTAAGCGGTGAGCGATGATTCGAACGGTTGGAAGGTCACTTCGTCGTTGCCGATGTCCGCTCCTTCGAGGATGGACTGGTCGTCCCATGTCGCGTGAACAAGCGTCCAGTTAGCTTCAATTGACCAGCGATTGCCCTTTTGGTCGGTTGCTTTCACCTTGACATCGAGTGAATCATCTGCGGTGAGTTGGAATGTGTCGCCGACTGAATCGACGTTATCCACAACCAACACAAGCGTGACAATTGCACCTTGCTCAACGGTGATTGAGACCTGGGTTGTTATGTCCTCATACCTGGCTTCAAGTATTTTCTGACCGCGCGAAATTGGATCCCAAATTGCTGGGCCTCCAGCGGTCAAAATACCGTCCGAAGTCTTGGTCCAGTTCTGACTTGGCAAGAACACAGGAAGGCGATTACCTCGCACGTCAATGCGTGTTGTGTTGATAAAAATTCGGTCATCTGCTGTGATTGCGGTTGCGGAAAGATCGAGCTCGAGGCTGTCCATTGCTCCGTGTCCGACGGTGATCATCAACTGGCCAGCAGCACCGCTGGTTGAGGTGAGGTTCAACCACCAAACGCCAACATGGTCAGGGAAGTATTCGCTGTTCTCTGTGCTGTAGTTTCCATTTCCGACCGTCCATGTGAGCGAACCTGCTTCAGTAACGTCTTGTATTTCATTTCCAAATTGGTCGTACAATGTGTGCGTAATCGAACACCAAACACCAGCTGGCACGGTGCCGGAGCACCCTTCGAGGGTGAATGAAGACGCAACACCGGTCATGACCAATACTTCGACCGTGACCGACTGGCCATTCCAACGCACGTCGATGCTTTGCAGTCCAATCGCATAAGGAAGGAACAAGTTCGGCTGAGCGACATCCATGCTGCCGTTCGTTGGGGTGAACGAGATGGCTTGGTTGGGGACTGCATTGCCAAATTGGTCGACCACTTGCGCATTGATGGTCATCGTGTCATCAGCGGTGATTTCAGTGGCTGATCCGGTTGCGATCAGGGTTGTTGGCGCACCAGGCGTAACTGTGACAATCTCTGTTGAGCAAACCAATCCAAAGCAGGCAGACACAGTGTGCTGTCCTGATGCATATGGGGTGAAGACACCGGTTGTGGAAATGCTACCATTGGATGCTGACCAGACAATTGGGGCATTGACTGGCAACGAGAGGTGGTCATAGGCAACATAACTGAACGAGATTGGATTATCCGCCGACGTCGTAGGTGCCGTAGGCGTGATGTCAACACTGCTGACATCGGTGTGGTTCAACAGGATGATTGGCCGGTTGGCTGC
>JAQXFM010000135.1 GCA_029250305.1 Candidatus Poseidoniaceae archaeon
GTGCTTGAGCGGGGTGCTCGTGCGGTGAGACGGGTTTGACCATCTCGAAACCTGCTCACGAGTGCGATTTCTGCACCGGTTCCGACAAGCATGCTTGCAAGTCGACCTTCAAGCGTACCTGAATAGGTGTGGACAATGTTCCACTCGCCAGAGTCGATTGATTTCGCCCTCGAAAGGCCTCGTAACAAACTACCCCGCTCACTTGGGGATGTGGTTTCTGTTTCTATAAACTGGAGGAATGAGGCGTAATCGATGCCTGAATTCTCAAGCAATGCATGGGCTGATTGGAAAGCACCAGCATCGGCGTGTCGAAACCTTCCGGTGTCAGTAATCAGTCCGGCGAGCAACATTTTTCGCACGACATCAGTGCGTGTTTCTAGTGAATATCCTCGAAGGTAGGCGTCAACGATTTCAGTGGTTGCTCGTACATCCCACTGGAGGCTCATGTCGTGTTCTGCCAACACCCAGTCCGATGTGGCATGGTGATCAATGATGCAGAGCGGCACGCCTTCTGGCAACGTCACGCCAACTTGCCCTGGCGCTGCAGCATCAACAATGATGATTCCACCCATTGATGGCGGCCATGCAGTTCGCTCACCTGCGATCTTGCGAAACGGTGCTTGGAGTTCTTCCACCACGCGCTTCGCCGTTCGACCCAGATGAATGCCACAGGCCATAAGCCGTGGGTGTGATGAGGCAAGTGCAATTGCGGAACCAACGGTGTCCATATCGCCATTTTTCCCAGTTAACACAGGCACAGGCCCTCGTTCGCATGCTGCGGACAACCATGCATGAAATGCATCGAGGTCGGCTTGTTCGGCTCGGTTCATACTCACTCAGATCCTTTGAGAACGGCTTGCAACTCTTCGTAGGTTGCCATGAGCTGTGCTTCTCGGTCGGTGAAGCGAGCGAGGTGTTCATTGAGTGTGGTGAGTGTTTGTTCAAGGTCCTTGAGCAAAGCCTTGCGGTCTGAAACTTCCACCAAGACGCCACCCATTTGCTGGTGCAGAGCAAGATCTTCTGGTTGATTGCGAACTGAATCAACAGTTGTTTCCAATTCGACGACTTGTGCTCGCAGGTTGGCCACTTGTTGACGTGCCGCTTGCACTTCGTTCACGACCGCTTGGAGTTGTTCCATATTGTCCATGTTGTCACCTCAATCGCTTGGCGTTGATGAATCCTCGCCTGTCTTTCATTCCTTCAATGCTTGGAAAAGAGAATCAACAGCAATCAATCCTCGAACACGTGTGTTCCACATGGCTCGCAAATCTTTTGCCTTTGATTCATGCAGTGAGAAGCTGAATGATGATTTTTCAGTGTTCCATACAATTGGCTCATCGGTCGTAAGTGCGTCACCAAGGGCTTTGGTTTCCACGGATGTTGATGACTCAACTGTGAGGGTTAGTTTCCACTTCGATTCCACGGTGTTCACCGCACGCCGAGAGGTTCACTCTTCTTCAGAAATTTCGCCAGCGGCCAATGCACGTTCATAGTCCATTGCGGCTTGCTGCGCGATGAATGCCATGTCGGCTGTAGTAGCGCCGTCAACGGATCGTCGGAGAATTCTGTTGTTTGCATCAGATGCTCGGGTGAATGGTTCCCAAGCGCCACCAGCGAAGGTGTGGTCGCACTTGCCACAGGACCAAATGCCTCGTGACTTGCGGGTGACCTTGCGGTACTGACAAACTGGACATGTGTACTTGGCGTTTTTCTTGGCCAATGCTGATCCAGCGTTTCGTCGAACGGAAACACCGTATCGAGCTCCAAATCGTGCTGTTGCGCCTGCTTTCTGTGTTCGCTTTGCCAATCAGTTCCCCTCCTGGTTTGCAACGAGTTCTCGGAGTTCGGTGCATCGGAGATGCGCCACTTCGAATATCTCGGCAAATTCTGCGGGCGTGAATACCCCTCTTAATCCCTTTTGAAGAGAGTGGAGGTGTCCTTCGTCTCCCAGAGTGATGTGGATGCGCTCGTCGCCACCCAATTCTTCTTCCTCTGATGGGTCGTAGACATAGCGCCCACCGACACGGGTGAAGGATGCCATGATTGGTGTTCCCTTGACCTTGAGCGTGTAGTCTTCGCCAACGTCGAAGCGTTGAGCAGGGACGATTGCGGTGCGAAGAGCAGCAATGGCTGCAAGTCCACATGCGTCGAAGATGTTTCCGCCGTCGGAGAGGACGTGGATGTCGATCATAACGCCCCAGACCTTTTCGCCGGGCACAATGCAGAGACTTTCCATGTCGATGCAACCGGATTCGCGGATGCCACGGTCGACCACACGGCCGAGTTCGATGGATTGAGGCGATGGTGGTCCTGGCTCGTACTTTCGGTGAGCAACAGGTCGCAATTCAGCTCCGCACATGAGGGATCCTTGTGCTGGGCGGTCTGGCCATGGAGTTCGGAGTTCGAACTTGACACCAGCGTACACAATGGTGCCGCCCATGACGACCTTTGCAGATCCTTCTGCGTTGTAGAGGCAATCGGTTTCGAGGGTGACTTCACGGCCTTCCCAGCGCCCACGGCCATCGAGGCGTAGGTCGTCTTCAGCGAGGCGAGCGAGTTCTTGGCGAAGCAAAGTTGGAACGAGTTCAACCATCAGTTCTCGCCTCCTTCGTAGCGTCGCTTGAGTGCATCAACCATGATTTCGTGAATCTCGGCTGCTGCTTTGAAGTTGTATTCCATAGCGAGGTTGTATTCGTCTGGGGAGAGGTCGCCATCCATCTGGAGGAAAGCGATTTCACCGGTGTTTGGAAGAATTCCAACTGGCAAGTCTGCTTGACCGTAGTTGTCTTCTGCTTTGTCGAGGTCAAGAACGACTGTGTCTTCGACCTTACCTGATGCAACACCAACGATGAGGTCTCGCATTGGGATTCCAGCGTCTGCGAGCGCAACAGCTGCGGCGGTAATACCAGCGCAACGTGTACCGGCTTCTGCGGCAAGGATTTCGATTTCCACACGGATCTTTGATCGTGGGTAGCGCTCAACAAGAACAACGGATTCGAGTGCTTCGGCGGTCACCTTGGAAATTTCTCGGGAACGTCGGTTGTAACCAGGTCGGATTCGGTCGCTGGTTGAGAACGGAGCCATATTGTATCGGACATCGATGACCGCACGGTCTTGGCGCTGAATCTTTCGAGGGTGCGCTTCCATTGGTCCATAGACTGCTGCAACGGCCACGTTCAATCCGTGGGTCACCATTGCAGATCCATCAGCAGCAGGGAGAACACCCGCTTCGATTGTCACTGGTCGCATTTCGTCAAGTTTGCGTCCGTCGAGCCGAAGTCCGTCGTCGCGTAGCAGTTGTACATCACCATATCCACCCATCAAGCATCACCTTTTTTTGGAGCATTTTGTTCAAGAGCAGACAATTCTGCTTCGAATGTTGTTTTGTGGCCAGAGGCCTGTGTGAGGGCAACCGCTTCACGGGCCCATGCGGTGCCTTCAGCATCGCCGTCGATCCAAACTCGTCCGTTTTCACCGATGATGATTCGGCTGTCTGCCGCATCTCGGAGTCGTTGAACGGTTGCGTTGCCTTCGCCGCGCAGTCGGTCGATGTGATTGATTGGAACATTGACGATGGTACCTTGGTTGAGGCGTCGGAGCCCGACACCCTTCATGGTGAGCACCACGTTGTGGCATTCGTCGACTTCTTGGACTCGAGCCAAGACCACGTCGCCGATGCCCATGTGTTGACGGGCTGCGCCGAATTCGACCTTCCAAGGAGCCAAGGACATTGGCAAAAGGCCTTGGAATGGGCCGTTGATGTTCATGAACCAGAGGTTGTTTCGGACCTCTGCTACCACAGCGACGATGAGGTCGCCAGACCGTGGCATGTAAGCACTGTTGATCGGATCAACCGATACAGTGTTGTTGAATTCTTTTGTCCACCCGAGTCGAGTGGCAATGATTGTGTCGTTTTCTGCGATTGCACCGCTTCCTATTCGCTTCCCAGCGACTGGCCCGATGGCCATTCCTGGGGTCACGAGGCGCAGCTCGGCGCCGGTTTGACCTTGGGACATTTGTTTCTCTCCGACCCGCCGACCCAACAACCCATGATAAAGCAAACCCTTTGCAAGTTGCACATTATTACACTGTGTGGCATTTATTTGTCACTGGAAGTTGCAATAACTGAACCTACATTTCTTTGACTTCAGCATCAGATGAACGTTGCATAACTTGCCCAATTAAATCCCCTTTCATTCCACCGGGGCATTCTACTACGCAGGCCCATGAACCGTCTTCCAGCCAGCCTTCTTTCTTCAGGTATGGTCGCAGAATCTGGTTGACTTTGCCCATTGTAGAACCAGATATTTTGAATGCCAATTTTACAGATTCAAAAGATAGAGGTATCAGTGGTTTTAATTTATCAACAGCATCTTTGACTTGGTCTTCTAAGCGCTTGAACGGGTCAACAGAATATCGGCATTCATCCAGTGCTAGTTCTATTCTTGTTTTTGGATGTGGACTTTTTGTTTTAGGATCTATTGCTTGGGAGTGGATATGATGGATAATTTGCTGGCGCATTTTCTCAACCATTACCTTTCGCTGATTGGTTGTCAATTGTATACTACCCTTTTCGAGGATAATTTGTGTGATTTGAATAATATCTTGTGTGGCAAATGTGTTTTCTATTGCCTCTTCAGTCGGTCTTTCTCCACCCTTTGCATCATGAAAAACTTCATCCATTACAAAAAAATCGTCAATGTTTATTGAATCAGGGTTTTCCTTGAAGTC
>JAQXFM010000136.1 GCA_029250305.1 Candidatus Poseidoniaceae archaeon
GTCTCGATGAGGTCACCTGTTTCATTGTTGTAGAGTTCATAATCAACGTGGACAATTGTTCCATCTTCCATGGTATTACCTCCCTTTCGGGTAGTCCGGCGACCGTCGCCCCCTTGATAATTCCATTGGCGAGGCACGCCGTCACTCTTCAGCCTCGTTTTCGGGTTCATGAGGGCGCAGGCTGTTGTTTTTGCTGACATCGCCAGCGACGACAATCGCCATGCCGATTAACATCGTTGCCCAGCCGAGCCACACTGTGTGGGATGCTGGAAGATCGTAAACCGTGACTCGAACCATTTCCACCGAGGAAAGGTCACCCCCGGTCGTCTGGCTCATGAGACCTGAGGCTTGGCTGCCATCAAAGATGAACACAATATCGCCGCTCCATCTCGTCAGTGTGTCAACTTCCGAACGAGCGGTGCCTGTTGAATCAAACCTCAACATGCCCGGTTCAACGATGCCAATGGCTTCACCAGGCGCACCGTTTTCGATTTCATACACCGTGATTTGAATGCCGATGTAGCCGTCGCCGACTTCCAAATCCTTCGATTGGGCAACTAAATCGTTGAATTCGTACCCATAGTTTCCATCGATGATAATTTCATCCTTGATCATCGTGATTCGATGACTGGCATCGCCTCTGTCAACGAGAACAGTGGTGTACACGTGCCCAATTAGGAGCACAATCAGACCAAGATGGACAAGATGAGCCCCAAATGGAATTCGTCGCATCAAATCCCGTACACTGCGACCTTTCCGTTGAACGACCAAAGCCTCTCGAGCAACTGGAAGGAGGACCAAAAAGAGCATTGGAAGCACGAGCCAAGCTAATGTGCCGCGAACTAAGAAAGAGGAGACTGTGGTGTTCGAATCCATTCCAAACGCCGCTGGTTTCCACAGCGCAAACAACAACGAGAGCGCAAGGGTTCCAATGACCAACCATGCGTTTCTGTTTGAGTCCCCTTTCCGACCGGTGTACATCACCATCGCTGCAGCGAACGCCAGGACAAATGGAGC
This sequence comes from Candidatus Poseidoniaceae archaeon, assembly GCA_029250305.1. Taxonomy (GTDB): domain Archaea; phylum Thermoplasmatota; class Poseidoniia; order Poseidoniales; family Poseidoniaceae; genus MGIIa-L1. The sequence goes on from JAQXFM010000136.1 coordinate 1,018, forward strand.
ACCGTACACTTCGTGCGCATCAAAGTTCACCGCATCGATGCTCGCCAAAAGAAGAACGAGGGTGAGGACGAGGTAAAGCCCCACAAGGACGACTGAAGCCCAAAGAGCAATCTGAATCTGAGTTTTGCGTTCAAACAGTGACGTACCGTTGGACTTGGATTCAGTCTCTGGAGCGAACAGCCACGGCACCACGAACAACAGCATCGTGACACCTGCAGCAAGCACGCTGACCAGTTCTGCCCATGCACCTGCGAGCGCCAACATTACACCGCCTGCGGCCCATGGCCAAGCCTTCGTGGCATCCGGGGCGAAGAAAAGAGGTGCAAAGAACAACAACGCCAGTCCACCATAAAATGCGTTTTCTGAGAGAAGTGCAATCCCGAGATAAAACAGGAAGAGGGTGAAAAATGGAGCATACTGACGGAGAGGTGACGTTTCACCAAGCCGATCGAACAACGACTGGTAACGCCATCCCTCATCTGTTGCATCGTTTGAGGCTGGGTTGGTCAGCACATCGATGGCCAAGGGAAGGAGCATGAGCATCGGGAACGCAGCACTCGGTACAACGGCGTAGACATCAGCGCCCGGCATTAAGCCTTCAAGACCCTCAAGGCTGCCAAGCATGCCGATCAATGCACCGACGGCTGGAATTAGGAACCACCATGCGCCGCCTGTAAAGGAAGATTCGTGGGAGGAAGTTCGTTGATATTGAACCCAAAGGCCAACGAATAACAAGAGAAGAACGAGGTATGTCATGACCTCGACGCCAGCAAATCCATCTGATTTGAGCAACACCATCCGCGAGAAAGCATCCGTGGGAGCCTTCCCTTCGTCAGCTGCAACAAAAGTGTGGACAGAGGAAGCCCAAACGCCGCCTGCTCGAGTGACAAGCGTGGCGAATAAAGCCAAACCGCCCGCAGCAAGCCCCCCACCAATCCATGCTGCGTCCTTAGCAGCACCCGGGCGAGTGCGCATGTGAGAAAGGAACACGAGCGCTAGCCAAGGCAGAAACGACCCCGTTTCAACCGGGTCCCACGCCCAATAACCTCCCCAATCAAGGATGAGGTACGCCCACAACCCACCCAAGCCAATGCCAAGAGTTGCGACGAACAGACCCGGACGAACCGTTGTCAGCATTCGATCTTTGATGCCCGAAGAGGATTCAAACATCGATGAGAGAGCGACAGCAGCCGAGTGCAAACAAAACGAATAAGCCAAGAAAATCAGCGGAGGGTGAATGACCATTAAATCAGTTTGAAGCAATTCATTGAGGCCCCGTCCTACAAAGTACGGCGAGGCTTCTTTGAACGGATCAAGGGTCTGAGCGTTGAGCAATAAAAGCAAACTGAAGCCGTGAATAAGTCGCAATCGAAGTGCATGTGTCTCTGAGGCCTCACCCTTCATTGGACGACGCCAAATGTATGCAAGCAGGGCCATCCACATCACCCAGAGCAGAAGAGGGCCTTCACGTGCAGCCCATGTGGCGGCAAATCGGTACTTGAGAGGAAGTGCAGCGCCACCATACGCCACCACGTGGTGAATGCTTGTGTCATTGACGAGGAAGCGGCTTGCCAACGCAACGAACGGAAGAACCATCAGCGCATGAAGGCCGACTGACGCAAGTTTCGACTGCTCATGCAATCGTGGACGGAAAAGAAGCACCGTCGCTGCGAGGAGGGCAAACCAGAGCGTCGCCCCCCACATGGGTGTTGACCAGCGCACATCCTTCAAGGACATTGCTGATTCTGGAAGCGCTTCACCAACCGAAATGCTTTGCTCGTGAATATCCAAAGGAGAGCAAGATTGGGATGACACGCTTGGTCAGAAGGATTGGTTTTCTGACGAGAATTTTCAAACCAATACCGAGTTTTTGGAACGGTGACATGTTGCCAAGTTCTTCAGGCAGGCACTTGGCCATGATCGACATTTCCTCATCGGTCAAATCATACAAGGCTGTTTTTCCTTTGAGGATTTTATTGTAAGGCGGGAACCGCTTCTTCCAGGCTTTTTCGTACGCCTGAAGCCTTGCCTCTGACAAGTTTCCTTCTGCGAGTGCTTTTGCGATGGTTTGTGCTGCTTCACGCCCCGACCAGAGAGCGAGATGAGATCCACCTTCGAACAACGGAGAGGTAAAACCAGCTGCATCACCAACAAGGATGACGCCGTCGGCTACAGTCCGTGTGCGTGGGCCCGAAATCGGTATGGTGCCACCAAAGGGTCGGACTTTGACCCCCTCGGCACGCCACGGTGGATTCACTGTTGGCTTGCCGTCAAGATAGGTGTCTTGAATGAACGAATTAAGGTACTTGATGGCACCTTTTTTATCCGTGGTGACAAGACCTACATTTGCCCGTCCTCCCTCCTTAGGAATCATCCAAACGTAGCCATGAGGCGAATACTTCGGCCACAAGTAAAAATCAAGATACCCATCATTTGGTACATCGAGCATCTCGTACTGGAATCCTGCGATCACTTCGACCTCTGTACCCATGTCCAAGAGTTTCGAAGCTGCTCCGGTCACACCAGAGGCATCAATGACGGCTTTGCATTCGATTGGGAAGCCGTCACCCTTACCGTCAATTTTCCAATAGGAAAATTCATTTCCGCTATTGTAAATTCGTTCCATTGATGTGACTTTATGGTGCAACAAAAGGGTTGCTCCTTCCTTTCCAGCTTCATCACAGAGCCATCGCTCAAACAGGTGCTTCTCCAGAACATATCCTTTCTCGGTGAGCAACTTCTCAGTCCCGTCGGGGAAAATCACACGGATCCCCGTGACATCGAGGGCTTTGACATGGTCGGGAATTTCCAAACCGAGGTTTTCAATCGCCATGTGACTCAAGCATTCACCACAGTGCACTGGCGTGCCAACTTCAGGATCAGCCTCGACGATGATTGTTTTCAATCCGGCTCGCGAGGTATGCAATCCTGCAGAGCCGCCACCGGGACCTGCGCCGATGATGAGGACATCACACTGTTGTGCTGCTTCGCCCATGGACATTCTCAACCGATGGAAGCACATGAAGCAAGCGGTCATTCCACCTGCTCATCATCGGCGTACCGAACAACGAAAACGGCAGCAAAGGCGGTCACCAATAAACTGCTGACAAGGGAAACGGCTGGAGTGTCTTCAGAGGCAACCTCCTCTGTTTCTTCTTCGACCTCTTCTACCGGAGCGGCCTCCACGGTCACCGTACCAACCATGCCCACACTGGCGTGCGGTTCGCAGACGAATGTGTGAGTTCCTGCTGTACCATTTTCAAAGACGAACCTGTAATCAACATCGCGTTCGGGTTCACCGGAATCAAACAACCCGTCGTCGGCCACGGCGTTGTGAGCAAGGGCTTGTCCTGCCCACATGAACCGAACTGCTTGTCCTTCGGTGATCGTGATTTCTGAGGGGCTGAATCGTAGACTTGTGCTGTCCACTGTCACGATGACATCGGAATCTTCAGCGGCAACCGTTTGGGAAGAGAACGCAAGAAGCGCTGTTACCAAGAGAAGCATCAGTGCCTTTTGCATGGTTAAAGGTGAGGCATACTCCCTTTGAATGCATGTATCGAGCCAACAGGAAAGAGGTGGCAAACAACACAGGAAAATACGACGGTTCAAATGAAGGCCGCTCCAGCCCCAAGCGTGGCGTGGCGCACATCGAAGCGATGGCTCGATCATCTCGAGCAACGAGGGGAAGTGCTCCGCATTACCCGACCTGTGGACGTACAGTTCGAAGCAGGCGCCATTGCAGACCTCCTTGTCAAGAACGATGGCCCAGCCGTTGTCTTTGAGCAGCCTCGCCTTCCGGACGGAACCATCTCTAACATACCACTCGCCATGAACCTCTTCGGCGACCAAGACAGAACCATGCGTGCGCTCGGCGCCACTCATGAAACAGAAATCGGCGATCGCATGGTTGCGATGATGAAGCCTGATATTGGACTTTACATGAGAAAACCATGGAAAGCCCTGCCTCTCCTTCGGGATGCACTCGCCATGCCTCCGAAAAAGAAGCGGAAAGGAAACTCTCAACGAGTTCGACTGCCGACCGATTTGACGCAGCTTCCGATTCCCACCACATGGCCGAAGGATGGTGGACCGTTTGTCACCCTACCCCTCGTCGTCACGAAGAATCCCAAAAACGGTGAGCACAACCTTGGCATGTACCGTGCACAGGTGTTCGGTCCTAAAGAAATCGGCCTCCATTGGCAGATTCACAAGCACGGCGCTGAGCACGCCGAGGCGGCGAAGGCGTCTGGAAAAGAAGTCCGTATGCCCGTTGCCATCTGCATGGGCGGTCCTCCTGAATTGATTTTCTCTGCAATATCTCCCCTCCCAGACAACCTCAGCGAATACCAGTTCGCTGGTATCCTCGGTCGAAAGTCGCTCCCAATCACCAAAGCGCTCACACAGGATCTCATGGTCCCTGCAGAAGCTGACATCGTCATCGAAGGCTATTGTATTCCTGGCGAAACGCGGCTAGAAGGACCGTTTGGCGACCATTTCGGGTTCTATTCACTCACAGGGCAGTACCCTGTCATGCACGTTACGGCCATCACCTGCAGAAAGGATGCAGTGCTCGCAGCGACCATTGTAGGTTTGCCGCCGATGGAAGACGGCCACCTCGGCGAAGCGATTGGCCGGCAATTTTCCCCCGTGCTCAACTTCCAACACCGAGATGTAAACAGTGTTCACCTCCCGATGGAAACCGGGTTCCACAACCTCGCCATCGTTGCCTCCAAGCAGCGTTACCCCCGTCAAGGAAGGAAGACAGCGATTGGTTTGTTGGGTGCAGGACAAATGATGTTCCTAAAGACAATGATTGCAGTCGACCCGGATCAAAACCCAAAGGACCTTGAACGCCTTCTCGACGCTTTGAACAATAAAGTCGACATCAAAACCGATGTCATTGTCCTCGACGGGATGGTTGCTGACTCCCTTGAAGCCGCAAGCCCGTACGAAAATGTGCACAGCAAGGTGCTCATCGATGCAACAACGCTGGCTGCTGCAGACCCCCGTTCCCCTACCCCGCCGCTTGAGGGCTCATTTCGACAAGAAGTCCCAGCCTGGCGCCAAGGTGAAGGCGAGGCACCTTCATTCCAAGGACTGGACCAAGTTCTGGCCCTCGATGAGGTCGTCGACGCTCGCATGCTCCGAGGCAGCATCATGGTGGTCACCATCGATGTTGAGGGAACCCCCACACCAGAAGATGGTTCAGAGACCTCAAAT
>JAQXFM010000314.1 GCA_029250305.1 Candidatus Poseidoniaceae archaeon
CCTCACCATTGGTTTTCGCTTCCTTGAGTGCTGCCTTGTGCTCATCGCGTTGGGCCATGAGATCTTCCAACAAAGCAGGAACCAATCCCTTGCGTTCCGATTGGTGCCTAAACCGAGCACCAGTGGGCGCCGTGTGAACAAGTGCATCTTCAGTGGGCTGATCTGTTTGCACCGGGTCAATTCGAGTGGTGTAGCAAATATTGTGACCAATCATGATTGAAGGGTACATGCTCTTGAAATCCAAAACGGCAATCCAGGGGTGAAGCCCTGCAGCGACCTCGTGGACATACCCTCCAGTGATTTGCCCTTCTTTTGCCTGCGCTGAACCAGTGAGTGGTACGGCCACGCCTTCGCTGTCTGCCAAGCGAATCACCAAGGAATCGATCAGTTGGCTTGTGCTGCCATTGGCCGCCGTGTCGAAGGTGACTTTTGCAACAGCTGCAACCGCTTCCTTCCGTCGAATGACCTGAAGTTTGCCGAGAATGTCAAGCGGAAGTTCAGCGTCCCGGATGCAATATTCAAGCACCACATCCGGTCGATTGGCCCATTCTTCATCCATTTTCGAGGCGTCAACATCCATCTTATGCTTGTCAGATTGATCAGGGAACAGCAAGTTGCTGATGAATGAAAGCGTCTCCCGTTGGGGGCGCAATGCCATTCTCGCCTGCCACCACGCATCCACAACGGTTCGCCCTGCTACGTTCCAAGCACGGGATGATTGACGGCGAGGGAACAATCCCGAGCGGGTTCGTTTCGCCTCTGATTCGGTTTGTTGAACGCGCCCCCAACCGAACAGCAAACCGCGTTTCCTCCAATCTTTCGAGCGCGCATGAACGCCCATTCGGTCATTGAGTCGAGGTAAATCGAAGTTATCGATGTTGTACCCCGTGATGATGTCTGGGTCTTGGCTTCGGACGACGAGGGTCAATTCTTCCATGATGCTTTGCTCTTCGCCGACGAAGGAAAACGTTTGACGGTGCCCTGATTGAAGGTCCTCGATGACGGCGGCCGCACACAGAATCGTGTCGTGGGCGATGCTTGTTTCTAAGTCGAATGAGAACATCTTGTAGGGAACTGGGAACGGTTCGCTCGCTTCGAGGTCTGCAAGTTCGCACTCCACCGTGCAGTCAACGGCGTATCGCCCCGCTCCACCTTCTTTACGAACCGCTTCAAGGCGCGAAAAATCCTCGTCTTCCTCCGCACGGCGGTCGATGATTGAACCCTTGAGCGAGAGATGCATCCCAAGGCCTTGGTCGAGGAACAGACGGTTCAGGAAGGGGATGTCCCCTGAGAAAATCTGCCAACTTTGTTTGGCCAAGGCCTTGCGCAAGCTTGGAACCACAAACGGCTGACGGACGGTCACTGTCCATACCGGTCGCTGCCCCAAATCAGTCAATTTGAGCACCGGGCCCTCAATGCCAGTCACATCCTCCATTGCCGCAACTGCAGCCAAGCGCTGTGTGACATGATCTGGAACTTCCATTCCTTCGCTCCATACCATCAGCGGGGAGATTTCGAAGGTAGGGCGAAGGCCGTGAACAAGAGCACAAATCGACTCTCCTTGCTCAGTACGACCAAACAATTCGAGTACGGTGGAAGGAGACTTCGAACCATTCAAGCCGTCGACGGAATGGTAACGGCCACTCACAACACCCATTCGCCCTTCAAACAGCATTGCCCTCCCCATTGCAGGGCAACCGAGCCATCCTATGGCCCTTCGCTTATCGTCAGGCAGTCAAAAGGTCAGGAAACGGCTTCCTCGACCATCAAAGTCGGGAGGAATGCTTGAAAGCCTCATCTACATGGCGAGAAACGCCGTAGGCAGAGTGAATGAAATGAGCGAAGATATCGACTGGGACAGTTTGACCTTTTCATTAACACCAACGGACACAATGTACCTTACCGAAACATCGGCTGAGGATCCTTGGATGCCCGGGTCACTCCGCCCGTATGGCCCAATTCCAATGTCTCCAGCTGCTGGCGTCATCAATTACGGACAAGGCCTGTTTGAAGGCATGAAGGCGTTCCGAACATCCAAAGGTCGTGTCGTCTTCTTCCGACCCGAAGAGAATGCACGAAGAATGCAACGTGGTGCAGACCGCTTGAAAATGCCACCAGTGCCCGAATCTGTGTTCATCGATGCCGTTGAGCAATGCGTTCAAGCCAACCTCAAATGGCTCCCCCCCACCGGCAAAGGCGCCATGTATGTCCGACCACTGTTGATGGGATCCGGGCCAATTCTGGGCGTAGCACCTGCTCCATCGTACACATTCCTTGTCTATGTGACACCGGTGGGCCCCTACTTCAAAGGCGGCGTAAATGCCATTGATCTGTTGATTTCTGAAGAACACCACCGTGCTGCACCTGGTGGGTCTGGCGGCGTCAAGGCCATCGGCAACTATGCGCCCGGCATGATGCCAAGTAAGAAAGCCAAAGCAGCAGGGTATGCTGAAGTCATTTACCTTGATGCTGAAACGCATTCCTATGTCGAAGAAGTCGGTGCTGCGAACTTTTTCTGCGTCAAAGATGGTGTGCTCTACACGCCCGAACTCACCGGCACGATCCTCCCTGGCATCACCCGCAACTCGGTCATTGAATTGGCACGCCATCATGGCATTGAAGTGGTAGAAACAAAGGTCGAAGCATCTTTTGCAATGGATGCTGATGAAGCATTCTGCTGTGGAACCGCCGCTGTCATTTCCCCGATTGGGTCAATCACGAAAGGCGATACAAAAGCGAACTATGGCAACGGAACGCCCGGTCCAATCACTCAGAAACTCTACACTCAACTCGTAGGAATTCAAAACGAAGAACAAGAAGACATCTTTGGATGGCTGCACGAAGTTCCTGTTTGAACTTCAGCGTTTCTTGAAACCAGGCCGCTTCTTGAAGCTCGACCGTTGAGGTGTTGCCGCAGCGCCTCGGCCCTTTCGCTGAGAACGAGCACGTCGATCGCCAGTTTGTGGCCCGCGTGCGACACGGTCTGCATTGGCTTCTTTCTGCTCTCGTTGCATCTGGCGCCATTGAGCACCAATCAGTTGAAGCAGCTCTTCTTTCGAGTTTGCACCAACGGATTGTTTTGATCCCGTGCGCGAGACCCACATTCGCCCTTCGCCTTGGTGAGGACGTGCGGGGTGAGAAACGCGTTCTTCTCGCTTGATTTTCTTGAGCCCAAGTTTCCGAGCGGCCAAGAACAGACCTTCGAGGTCTGGCTTTAGCACGGAGGAATCTTTCGGAACACGCCGACCGCTGCGTCGAGATGTACGGGCATCAAAGTAGCCCGGCCATACGCAGAGTCTGTCAGGGTTGTGGTCCATGTTGGTTCACCTTGTTCGGGGAGTTCTCCCCGATTGGTATGAACCCAACGGAGATTGGATTGCTTCACTCGATGAGGACGCCGTTAATCACGCCGTCCTTACCCGGACGAGATGTGATACGGACACGACCTTGGTCGGTTTCGATAACAGCGCCCTTTACGAGGATGTTTCGTCGGACGTAGTTTGGATCCGATTCGTTCTCCACGACGTTGTGAATGGTTCCGAGGGTGGTCTTCCCCGACTTTGGATTGTTGATGGAGACGCGGTTTTCCGACATCACACGGACAAGGGTGTTGCCACCGGTGCGGCGGTAAATCTTGCGCTTTGGAGCGCCAACAAGTGCCATTTGCTTCTCGGAAGAAATTTCCGTAGAGCGCTTGCTGCGTGCCTGAACTTTGCGTCCGCCACTGGGTTTTCGTCGAGAGATACCGTGCCATTGTGCCATAGTGAGACCACCTTGCGGAACAAAGCGACAAACAGGGCGTATATGAAAGCAACCCTCAGACACACTTTGCCAAAATCTCAGAAACAACCGTTGTCTCTTGTTTTTTCAACACCGCGCGCACGCGATCGCCAGGGTGTAATTGACCAACGCCAGAAGGCGTTCCGGTGAACAGTAAATCGCCTGCTTGCACAGGAGCCCACTTGAGGAGATTTTCAATTTGCATCTGTGGCGTGATCGTCATTTCAAGAAGGGGAGCATCTTGAACGAGGACGTCGTTCACATACAATTCGAGGTGGAGCGCCTCGTAGGTGTCAAGGAACCCTTTCCATCCGTTGTACCATGGCGCAAAAGATCCGACATAGGCACTGCCGCGAAAGCATTTTCCTTTGGTCCAAGGCAATTGCTCGCTTCGAAGTTCACCCTGGGTCAATCGATCGGTGAGGTCCAAACCAACTGCGATTGCTTCGGGTTGGCCTTGATGGTTTAATCGAACCACAAGTTCCACTTCGTGGTGTACTTCCCCCGGGTGGCCCGTCACTTGAATCGGTCCAGAGTGTTGGAGGCAGTTGGTTGGCTTAACGAAAAACACAGGGTTGGGAGGTTGCTCGTTACCGAGTTCCACAGCATGCTTCGCAAATGTTCGGATGGTGCACCACAGGGCCATAGTGCTGCCATAGGATTCTCCCTCATGAAGTTCAAGGTTGAGCCAAGGGTCAAGTGCTGTGGTCATGAGGGATGTCTATGACGCGCGACTGGAGCATCCGAAAACGCCGACCGGTGCGCAGAAAGAACATCGCACCTTTGCTCAAAGACCTCGAGGAAGCCCTCGACATTGACCTGTCAGTCGATGGTGCGTTTCTCGAGATGGCCGAATATGGACCGTGGCAGATGGTCCTTGTGGACAAGGTCGCCATTGGTGTGGAAGTGACCAACGACGAAGGGCAGCGGTTTGCATTCCTAACCCTCCGAGGATTTCTCGAGCATACTGATGCAAAGAAGTGGGTTGAAGTTGATCATGGTGCCATTCCGTTCCTGATGAAAGGGGCGGATTGCATGGTTGCAGGCGTTCATGACGCAGATTCAAGCATCGAAGAGGGAGACTTGGTGTGGGTGCGGGACATGACCCACAAACGGCCGCTTGCGATCGGATGGGCAACCCTTCGAGGCGAGGAACTGAAAGACACCACCAAAGGAAAAGGCATCAAAACCCTCCATTGGGTGGGCGATGAGTTGTGGGACATGGAATTGTAAGGCTCGTGAGGTGGGAACGCCAAGCGAACAGTAATGAACGATTTAGATTTGGTTTGGCCATGCGCTCTTCGAAGATTGCTTGTGCACTGTGTTGTCTTTTCTTGCTTGCACCGCTGGCATCGGCAAGTGAACTTGTTGGAGGTCAAGATGAAAACCCCGCAGATGGAGAGGCCCCTTTCACCATCCTTACACGAGATTCTCCATCGATTGATGGAGCGCAGTGGACCTTGACCCTCGAAATGAACCAAGCTGAGTATGATAATGGAACAGAATTCCAAATTTCAACACAAATTTGCACCAATGATGGTGTCTGCGACCCACCAACGGCAATGACCGCTGACATCGACGAGCGGATCCAAACAATCACGCTCACCCCACAATCTGACCACACGTACATCAACTGGCGAGTCAAGGCTGTCTATGAAGACGGTAACAACACAAATTTCCCTCAAGGCTCATGGTACACCACATGGTCTTCATGCTGGCAGAATAATGGCGAGTACGGAGGAATTGATGCAAACTCAGCCCTTAATGGATGTTCAACGGAAGAGGAATCCACGCCAGGGTTCGGAGCACTGATCGCATTGACCGGACTTCTTGCTGCTGCGGCGGTCATCCGTCGAGATTGATGTGCTCGCTTATTCGTTCAATGAAACGGCGCTGTTCGTAACCCCATTCGATGAGCACGACTTCGCACCGTGAGCGGTCGTCACTAAGCAGGCCATGAGCGAACCCTGCTTGTTGTACATCGCTGGGGACAATGGGTAAATGGACGCCTTTGAGAACGACCTTGCAACCATGTTCAACAACCGTGGCTGTGCCAAATCCGAATGAAATTTCGTCTTCATTCGACGCCTTAACAAGGACGTTTCCTGCTTTCAGAAACCGTTTGAGGGCGGCCATCAATGGAGCGCCGTCGCCTTCAAGCGTTGTCCCCCCATATGCTGAGAGGAAGGTCAACTCCGTGTCGTTTTGCTCCATCAGGTGATCAAGGTCCCGCTGCTTTGGTACTTTGTCGGCCATGGTTCTCCCTGCTCCTCCACTCGGGCCCGTATTCTTGGTCATGCCGACCATGTGGGCCGGTTGAGGGGCGTTATTCGATGGATTCGACACCTTCGACCTGAATGGGGAAGGTTTCGAAACTGGCTTCAAGTTTCAAGTCGCAAGGGCCGTCGCAGATCTGAACGCCGTTCTCAACAAGGGTGATGCTTGCGTTTGCGGCCCAAACACCGCCAGCGTTGCCGTTGGTATGGATGAGGCAGGGCGAAGGTTGCACCAAGTTTTCATCGCTGAGCGCGGGGAATGTTGTCCCATTGAGCGCCGCTATGAGGAGGGTTGGATGGCGTCCTTCATCGGCTTGGTTGTAGTATGAGAGAAATTGCATTTTGAACATCATTCCGTCTGTTTCGATGACATAAAACCCGTCATTTGGTAGAACTCGATGCTCAGCCAGATCGTACGTGTACCACTCCAAGCGGTCCTCGGTAGCATTGGACAACTCACTTGTATCGAACGAGTTCAGGTCCTCGAATGCAATGCCTTCAACGAAACTCCACCGGGTACCGTCTGAAAGGAAGGCATCCGTCTTCGCCATGCGAATGGTGTAATTGGCTTCATCCGATGCCGTCTGCCCGGCAATGTCGAGATGGGTAAACGAGGTTTCGTCAGTAGCATCAACAACGGTCGTGAAGGTGGAACCGTCAGCACCAAGGTTGGCAGTCACCTTTGTTGCGTTCGTTGAGGCAGCTGTTTGGCTTCCGAAGGAACACGTGAAGCGTTCGTCTTCGGCCACCAGTTCGATCTGCATGGAAGACCAAGAAAGGTCTTCCTCCGCTTCGCTAAAGCTCAACACAACCAGTGCATCATCGGTTGCCATCGATGCGTTCTCACTTGCATCAGAGACCAAGATGACGTTGGCAGTTCCGAGATCGGATTCGTAGTTGACAACCAAGAACGTCCAACCGGCCGCCACGGCTACCAAAAGGCAGCACGTGACGGCAAGCCAGCGTTTCGTACTCATCAGTGACCCGCTCATTCCTGCTCACGGCGTTGTGCGATAAGAACCGCACCCACCAAGGCAACGATCAATGTGGTTGCCATGAATCCTGGTGTGTTTTCATCAGAGTCCATTGTGTCTGCAGGTTCTGTTGGTTCTTCAACGGCGCTTGCGCCACCAGTTCCGACAATCACTTTACCGTACATGTTGGAGGCAATGTGTGGCTCACATGCGTAGTAGAATGTGGTGTCGTCTGTGGTGAAGGTGTAGCGGAAGTCAACGGTCGTGGCAGCTGCACCGGAGGTGACGCCGTCCTGTGTGTAGGTGGTTGATTCTTCACCATCGACTTGGCGAACGTTGTGCGCCATGCTTGAGTCGGTCCATTGCCAGCACACGGTGTCTCCGACAGCGATCGTAACGGTCGCAGGTGAGAACTTCAAGCCGCTTGGAGCGATTCCAATGGTTGCATCACAATCTGGTAGCGTTGGTTCATCTGCTGGTGGAAGCAACACTTGGTCGATAACGTGGATGACGCCGTTGGATGCTGGGACGTCTGCAATCGTGACGTTGGCCATTTGAGTGCCAACCATCACGGAGGTACCTGCCACATGAATGGTCAAGTCGTCACCGTTTGCTGCAGCAACGGTTGTCATGCCTTCAGTTAGGTCAGACGAGAGGGTGGTTCCGGCAACAACGTGGTAGAGGAGAATGTCTGCGAGTGTAGCCTTGCCTTCTGGCGTATCGAGTGCTGCCAAGTCAATGCCTGCATCGACGAACGCTTGGTCTGTAGGTGCAAATACGGTGAAAGGTCCTGGTCCTTGGAGAGT
>JAQXFM010000317.1 GCA_029250305.1 Candidatus Poseidoniaceae archaeon
GGGCTGCAGCGAGCAAAACTGGGGAAGTTGATTCCCAGTGGGCACCGCTTTCAGATTCAACACATCATCCCATCATTGATTCATACTCTCCGTCCGTTCGAGCATCCATTGCCTTTCACAGTGATGTTTCACAGTACACCGATGTGCAACTGTTCTCTACTGATGAATGGGTCGTGTTCTCTAAGCATCCCCTCGGCACCACCGCAGAGGCGCTCCTTGGTGCACAAGTTGTCCCACTCGAAGCATCCGAAGCCGCCTCCACACTGGCCAACTGGCAAGCATCCGGGTTGATTGAGGCAGCTTATCCGTTAATCGAGCGAACAATGGAACCAAGATGGACGCCAAACGATGCTAAATTCAACGAACAATGGCACCTTGTCAACACCGGGCAGACCGGCGGAATAAGTGGCGAGGATGTCAACATCACTGGTGCATGGAATTCCTACAAGGGCGCAGGTGTCGTCATTGGCATTGTTGATGATGGGCTTGATTGGAACCACCCTGACATCTTTACAGATTACGATTCAAGCCTTGATTATGATTTTTGCAACAACGATGGTGATCCAACACCCACCTCGAACAACGCTCACGGAACAGCAGCAGGCGGCGTTGCAGCAGCGACAGGCAACAATGGGATTGGCGTCACAGGTGCAGCGCCCGAGGCCACCCTTGTCGGGCTCCAACTCATTTCCTGCAGCACCACAGATGTTCGAGAATCAAACACCTTGGGCCACGAGCGTCAATCGATTGACATCTACTCCAACTCGTGGGGCCCAAGTGACAACGGAGAAACGCTCTCTGGCCCGGGCCCATTGATGCTTGCAGCACTCGAAGCCGATGCCCTCCAAGGCCGAAACGGCAACGGGAACATCATCACATGGGCTGCAGGGAACGGGCTCGATGACAACGACAATTCAAACTACGATGGCTATGCAAATTTGAGGTACACCATTGCAGTCACTGCAGTCGACCACAAAGGACGTCAGTCGTACTACGCTGAGCCAGGCGCCAACATCCTCGTAGCCTCTCCCTCAAACGGTGATGGAGAAAGCATCACGACCACAGATATCGAAGGGTCTGGAGGCTACTCAAACAGCGATTACACCAGCACCTTTGGAGGAACTTCTTCCGCCACTCCTTTGGTATCTGGAATTATCGCTTTGATGTTCGAAGCAAACGCCAACCTCACATGGCGCGATGTCCAACACATTCTTGTCGAAACTTCGCGCAAAAATAACGCAAACGATCCCTCTTGGTCCACAAATGGGGCCGGTCATCTCGTCAGCCACAAGTACGGCTATGGCGTCATCGACGCGGGCGCAGCTGTAGCAGCATCGACCAATTGGATCACATCGGAGGAGGAAATTTCATTCACCTCAGGTACGATTCAAACAGATCTCGATATTCCTGACAACACTGGAGAAATCGTGTATTCCAACACCACGGTGACAGATGCGATTCAGATTGAGAACATCGACGTGATCGTCGATTTGCCACACACCTTCCGCGGCGATATGAACCTCACATTGACAAGCCCCTCGGGGACGAGAAGCATCCTGGCAGAGAAGCACAGTGACGGTGGGAACAATTTCAACAATTGGCGCTTCGGGACCGTCCACCACTGGGGCGAAGACAGCCGGGGCGAGTGGACGCTTTCTTTGGAAGATCAAGGCAATGGCGACTCTGGAACGCTCGATGATTGGGAACTGATCATTTACGGAACCCAAATGGTGCTCGATTCGGACGGCGACAACCTCACCGATACCAACGAAACGGACATCTACGGCACGGACCCAAACGACATTGATACAGACGACGACAACTTAGACGATGGCTTGGAAGTCCTCGTCTATGGTACAGATCCACTTTCAACAGACACTGACATGGACGGGCTTGATGACGGGGTCGAAGTCCTCGTTAACGGAACAGATCCGCTTGACAGTGACACAGATGACGACTTGTTGAGCGACGGTGATGAAGTCAACATCTATGGCACGAACCCATTGGTTTTCGATGCGGATGCTGACGGAGACGGGTTTTACTGGTTCCAAGACTGCAACGACTCAGATCCATTTGTTTCACCAGATGCCATCGAAGTTTTGAACGGAATTGATGATGACTGCAATGGTTCATGGGATGAAGGCTTCAACTTCACTGACGCCGACTCCGATGGGCTGTATGACTTCGAAGAGTACCATCAATATGGCACAGATTGGCAAAATCAAGACACCGATCTCGACGGTCTTGAGGACGGTACGGAAGTGTTCATCCACGAAACTGATCCTCTCGTCAAAGACAACGATACAGACCAAGATGGGTTCTATTGGTTCCAAGATTGCAATGACACCAATGCTTCGCTGAACCCTTCCATGGCAGAATCTTTGGATGGAATCGATAACAACTGCAACGAAGAAATCGATGAAGATTTCATCGGAACAGACGCTGACCTTGATGGGCTGCTTGATATGGATGAGTACCTCATTCATGGAACCAACCCATTCGACCCGGATTCTGATGGTGACGGGTTACTCGATGGCATTGAACTGTTCTCAACCAACACAGATCCACTCTTCGCCGACCTCGATAACGACGCTGATGGTTACCGTTGGTTCAATGACTGCAACGATAATGACAGCATGATTTCTCCCGGTGCGGTTGAACGTTGGAACGGCCTTGATGACGACTGCGATGAGCAAATCGACAATGGTGTCGATCGCTCAGGTTCGGTGTCTGCCTCTCCACAAGTGAGGAGCCTAACGCTCAACGCCACGAACGATTCGCTCCTCCTTTCCCTTTCCCTCACATTAGATGAGGCCAGCCTCGAACGCCTCAACCCAACCGTGCAGTGGTTCAGAAATGACACCTTGATTGGTACGGGCTTGACCTTTGAGGAACTTGCATTCAATTGCTCCGCCCCCCGTTCGGATTTTGCCCAGTACCTTTGCGACACCAACGGAGCAGTTGGCCCAGAGATGATCACGGCCACCCTCATCGAAGATGGAGGGCAAGTCGAGATCACATGGGCTGTTACCTATCTTGTATGGAATCCACCACCGCCACCCGTTGACAGTGATGAGACCAACGCCTCGGATGAGAGCGATTTCATGGCCACGCTCGAGTCAAATGCACCGCTTGTCATTTCAGCGATTGTCTTCACCTTCGCCTTGCTTGCTTTCCTGTTCACTCGGCGCCCCCGAAGGCCTTCCCAGCAGAAAGCAAGCGCCTTCGCGCAAGCACCTCAGGCGTACGCTCCGCCGCAGTTCGCAAATGTTCCGTCAGCACCAGATCTTGGTGCTTTGCCGCCTTATGACCCGCGTCGTTAAGCGCCTTGAGGTTGTTGAATAAGGCTCCATCCGAGCAACCGACCTTCATTGGCGTCGGCCAAGAGGTTGAGTTGGTTGCTCCACCCATCGTTGCCATCCCAAGACCTGGCAATGTCAACAGAAACAGCGCCATCAGCGTCGCTCGCTAAACTTGAGAGGATTGAATTCAATTCACCGCCGGGGACGACAACCAGGTAACCAGTTTGAACATCTTGATGATACGCACCTTCCGCAGTGAAGAAGAGATCGTTCCCAGTAAGTTGGCCATACAACGTTGTGTCAGCGAGTCGCTGTTCCATCTGCGAGAGGTTGAGCGTTGAAGGAATTGCCTCGCGATTAAAGGCCACGCTATCATCATACACACCCTTCTGATGGAATTCGCAAGCAGCGTCGCTTGGGGTGCCTGTGAGGTTGAAGTTCACCCATCCAGCGCTCTCGTCCGCTGCAACCCATGACATGTTCCATTCGCTTCCTTGTCCAAGCGCTTTGGTCGTTGCCCGCCAGATGTAGCCGTTGTCATCGAGAGCATTGGTTGCTCCACTTGCCTCTCCTTGGAAGTAATCGAAGCATTGGATAGCTTGCTCAAAGGTATGGGTGCGCATGTCACTGTTATCGGGCATGTGGAGATCGTTTGCTCCCCATGACGTGAGTTCATCATCATCAACCTGCAGCTGGTTTGCTTGTGGTCTTGACGAGTAAGAACGCGCCAAGTCGAGTTGCTTTTGCCCCCGTTCAATCGATGTTCGCTCGAAGATGTGATGCAATTCAAGATCCCCTTCTGGCAACACCAAATCATTGAGCAGTTGAGTGGTTGCCGAGCAATCTTGTTGACTTGTCTGTGAACTGGAAATCACAACATCCACTTTTTGCTTTGCCGCCCACGGGTTGCCTTCTTCAATCCACAACTCCATGGTGGCCGAGCCCAAGCAGTAGGTCCGGATGTCCTGATGGGTTGCGATGACTTTCCATGCAGGATTGCCTGAAAATTCGTCGATGCCGATGACTCGCCATTCCCAACCATTGTTGCTGCCTGTTGCTCCGTTATCGATGAGATCATTGCCGAGCAGATCGCCAACTTCGATCGGCTGCAGCATCATTGCAAGTCCAGGT
>JAQXFM010000319.1 GCA_029250305.1 Candidatus Poseidoniaceae archaeon
CGGGGTGATCCAAATCAAGTCCAGTATCGGCGATAGCAATCATTTCGCCTGAGCCGTCGAGGGTGAAGGTCGCATTCGCTCGCACATCGATAACACCGGAGGCGGCGGCGGCGGCTGCGTTGTGCAATGAGAATTCTGCGGTCGGTTCAATCCATATGATCCGTCCGTCGTTTGCAACAGAAGCGATGAATGAGGGAGCCATTGCGGGGGGAAGTTCCACTTCACACACACCAACGCCACACCACGCATTGTGGGCGCCCATCCGAATCAAATCCAAACTCAGCGCTTCAAAGCCGCCATAGGAAAGATCCGCTGCTGGAACCAGTGCAAGTCGTTGGGAGGCATCGCCTGCAAGCAGGGAAGCATCGATTCGCCAGCCTGGGTGCTGAGCACCAACCCAACGAACATCGTCGTCGACCAAAAGAGCTCGAATTGAATCGACAGGGGGGTCAGCCAGTCGGACAAGCCATGCTTCATCGCTGATGAAATCGAGTGGAGTGAAGTCATGGCGTTCGATGAGTTCTTCCAAAATCATGCCATCGTGAGCGTGCAGTTGGACGATCGCAAGTCCGGTCGTGGTGAAATCGTTTGCGTTGTACAGGCCGATTCCCGGTGTTGGATGTTCGTCAACGGTGGGGTCGAAACTGCCGATGTTCATATTGAGGATGCCAGTCGATGGCTGGAGTGGAACTTGGATTCGTTCTGTTGGCGTCGCAACATGCCACATCGAGGCAGCGAGCGCCAAGCGTTCGGCCTCAGACATCACAGCGATCGTTGGTTCGTCAATTGATTCAACAGATTCAGAACTGACGACAAGCATCGGTGAAAGAGATGTCATGACGAGCAAAACAAGCATCAGTAGCGGTCGGCGTAGTGCTTGCATAGTTTTGCCACTTGTCGAGCCCTTTTGAAAACGCCCCTTGCTTGTGCCCCTACGGGGCACGGAAGAAAGACTCAATCAGAGGTGATTGTATGAGGAAATCGCTGCATCTGTCTTGGCCACGGAAGCCATCCAATCGGGCTCTGTGTTCATCAATGCACGGATAGCATCCACGTTCTCAGGAATCACGTCAGATTCTTGGTGAATGGCTTGGAAATAGTACAATGTATTGCCTTCAAGTTTGACACCGTCTTCCCAGACAAAAATTTCGTGAAGATCGCCCCACTTTCGACCGATGTCTCGAGCGAATTCCATGACTTCTGCAGTTGTTGTGATACCTGTTTCTGAACCGTTCATGATGACAATACGAGGACGTGCATTCCACATCGAAAGGACCGACTCGGTGGTGAGTCCGTGACCTTCTGGCAATGTTGCCACAATGACGTGGACGTGCATGAGGGTTGTTGGAACTGCCACGGCCATCGAATTGATTTGAATCTCAGGCTTCACGGTCATCACATCTGGACCGTGGTGAGATGGAACCTTAAGGACCGGCTTGATTGCATTTATCGGACCTTTGCTGGAATCACCGGGATCTGCAGCACGACGGATCATGGTGCATTCGACAGAAAGGGAGCCGCAGTGTTCGTAGAGCGGGACAAGTGTTCGAGAGAGACCGGTTGTGTTGCATGAGACCACTCGTGTGCCCTCCACTCCGAGGTTTTCAGTGTGATTCGCAGACGAGGTGTAGGAGTTTCCAGTCATGGCGTGCTTTTCGCCGCCTTGGAAAATCCATTTGATGCCGGCAGATTCGTACTTCTCTTTGTTTGAAGCCCCGACTTTCCCTGGTGAGCAATCGACGACAATATCTGCAATTTCGAGCAAATCACTCAAGCCGCCATGGCATGTGTAGCCAGCAGCGCCGAAAGCAGCAATTCGATCAGCATCATCGTAGGTGCAGAAAATAGGGTAGCCCTTCCGAACCGCCAAGTCGCAGCCAAATGCTGGCCTCGTTTTGGTCACGCCAACAATTTCCATGTCGTCTTGGGCGTCCACAGCATCTGCAACACGCTTTCCAATCGTCCCGTATCCGTTAATTGCCACCTTGATGGTCATGATTCTCACCATAGATGCCCTTGAAGACCCTCTATTAACACATCGTTGATTTTGGCAAACCACATGCTTGACATTGGCTTTGGAAATCACATCCTAGAAATAGGAATTTCCTCGATTCCAAACGGGAGGCTATTTGGATGGGAAGCAACAGCCAAACAACATGGCCGATGCTCATGATGTCGTTGAACGCTCCTTCAACATCAATTCTAAACTCGGCCCACGACTGATTGCTGCTGCTGAACAAAACGCAATTTTACGAATTGGATGGACAAACGCTGGTGAACCGGTTCCAAAGAACGGCGAGTTAGGCCTTTGCCCAAACCTCCCGAAAGGGGCTCGAATGCGTGCCTTAGGCGTGCTTGGTTCGTGGACTGCACCATTTGGAAGCGGAGGCGCCTTCACCCTCCAAGGCGATGCTGGTGCATTCTTAGGAGCGGGAAACCGTGGCAACATCATCGTCTGTGAACGACTTGCAGGTGATTTTGCAGGTTTCGCAATGCGAGACGGTAAAATTAGCATCCTCGACGGCGCTGGCACCGATGCAGGGGCATGCATGAGTGGTGGTCTGCTCATCGTCAGAGGCACCGCAGGCGCACGTGTCGGCGGCGGAATGAGCGAAGGGCTGATTGTCATTCACGGTGATGTAGGCAGCGATCCTGGAGCGGGAATGACGGGTGGAAAAATCATCATCAACGGACGGTGCCCGACCCCTCCCCCCGGCGTTTCACTGCGCCCCCTCACTGCGGCAGAGGTGAAATCGGTCAACAAACAACTCAATGATGAGGAATTGCACATCCCCTCTGACTCAGTGTGCCTCACACCATCTGAAACCATTCACGTTGAACATGAAGGCGGCCAAGTATCAGCCTCCGATTTGTCCATGGTCGGACTTGTCCCAAATGATCGGCAACAAAGTCAATCGTACGCAACTTACGACACGGTTACGCTCGTAGGAGAACGCGGCGACAAGGGCACACCAGCTGCCTTGCCACTCCCGCTGATGGCCATCATTCCCGATGGAAATGAGTTGGCAATGGACAAAGATGCGTTGCCGCATGCAGTGAACCTCCTTGCACACCAGCCATTTTTGGCACAATCAAACCCTCGTGCCATCGATTTTGCACTCATCGGTCAACACAACCTTGCAGATGCGCCTGAACTCTTGGCGTCCTCAGCCGGTGCAGTGTTTGACTTTGATGACCTGCCTGCGATGAACTCCGAACAACTCGATGGTTTCTTTGTCGCTGTTCGAACCTTGCTTGGTCGAGAAAAGCCGTTTGGGATGCTCGGCGCTCTTGGCCGCACCACAAACCTCCATGTTCGTGCTGCGCACCACAAGGCGGACCTTGCGATGTCCAGAATCGAAGACGGCAGCGGCGTACCTGAAGCTGCGTCCCTCCCGATGATTGGCAGATCTGCCAAAGCACATCTCGATGGAACACACACAGAAACGGCCGTTTTGCTCGGCCTTTCAGCCAGCGCACATGACCTTGCAGTTCTCAAAGCGTCAGGAGTCAATGTGATCGCTTGTGAGGTGCCGATGGCCGATGCAAATGATTTGTCTCATTGGTTGCAAACACTCCACCAAGACATGGCATCCCTTCTTTCGAGGCTCGGCATCGAATCCATCGATCGATTGGAACGATCCCATTTGCGAGCCCTTGACCACGAGACTGCAGCCATCAGTGGCTTGCGTCTTGTAGGGTACGAACGACCCTTGCCCCACTGGTTTGCTCGTTGAGGTGATATTATGCCAACAATTTCCATCGACCAAGACCTTATTGCAAGCCTGTTAGGAAAGCATGGAATCAAGAATGACATCGCACGCATGGCCGATGAATTGCCACTATTGGGCACCGACATTGACGAATGCAGTGAGCACACACTGGACATCGAAATCTTCCCTGACCGACCGGACGTACTGTCTGGTGAAACGCTGACTCGTGC
>JAQXFM010000320.1 GCA_029250305.1 Candidatus Poseidoniaceae archaeon
TGAATCCAACGCAAGGACTTCGTGACCCTCTTCAAGAAGTGCTTCGCACAACGAAGAGCCAAGGAATCCCGCTCCGCCTGTGACTAAAATTTTGAGAGGCATTGGGTTCAACTCGCTCGTTCAAGAACCGTGATGGTCACGACGCCATCTTCCGATGTCATCTCAACGAAATCACCATCGTTAATCTCCATACAAGGGTCACCATCGAACGCATGACCGTATGGTACATTGAGAAGGGAACAGGCAGGCAAGGTGAGCGGACACACATCACTGTTGACAATGGCCTTGGGTCCTTTTCCAGTGTACAAAAGCCCCATCAATACATACGGAGCAACCGTTGAACCCGAGCCTTTTGGATAGATCAAAATGGTGTCTTCAATGGCACGTCCATCGAGTGGGTGGCCAAATTCTTCGACCACACCTGTATCCCTATTGACATAGCCAAGGTATGTGATCGGTACATCCGTCACCATGGCTTTCCCACGAACGGAAAAGGATGGTTGACTGAGAAGCCCTTCACCGATTAGTGTCGCTGAACCAGTCTGAATGGTTTTGTTGCTTGCGTGTTGAGGTTGAGCCTTTGAGGCAAGCGTTGGCCGCTCACCTGCAGAAAGGCTTGCATCGAACGCATGAGCCACACAGTCTTCGATCGAAAGAACGCTTGTTGGCAATCGGTTCAGCCCGCTTGTGAGGTAGTGTTCTGCTTTCAGGGAGTTTGTCAGCAAGTGGTTGTACTTTGAGCGATTGTAAGGCGTGACTTCAGGGCACGTATCCTTGAGAATCACAGCACCTGCCTGCTCAAGCACGTCGATGCTGCCATCGGCAAGAGCAAGTTCGAAGTTCTCCCCACTGGTGAACACCCAGAGCCTTTGGTCAGGAATCTTGGAACCCATTTCAGCGTACGAGCGGACGGCGGAAGCGGTGATGCGAATTTCTTCTAAACTCGCTTGAGGGCAGCCAATCACCACGAGATCCACTTGGCCCTGAGGCGCTAAGTCTGCGTAGCGAGCAGCCAAATCATCGGCTGTGAACGTGAGGATTCCTTGCCAGTCAGCTTCAGGTGCAGACCATTCATCATCCGAAATGCGGTCGAGTGGTGGGTCTGCAGACAGACCTTCTGCCCACAGCATTGGCGTTCCATAATTTGCCGCTGCTGCAGTCAATGCCTTCTTTCTGGCAAAACTCGCCCGCTCGGGGAGCCCTCGAATGAACGGCATTGGACCCCATGGGAGGCGCCATCCTGGACGAACCTGCTTGCCAATCCAATCGCCCAACACAGACCAATCCGAGAGGGTAACCAATTCGCATTCGACATTGACGAGGATGTTTGGCGTTCGGTTTGATTCCAAGTGCAGGCCCCATTTTGGAGCGTAGCCAGTCAGAGCGGTCGCAAGGGCCGAAAGACCTGATTCTCTGTTTGTAATCAGCGAAGTCCATGTGTTGGAAAAGCAGACTGCATTTGATTCAGCCCATGATGCGATGCCTGAAGTGTCCTCAATGCCTCGGTCGTATGGAGTGCATGAAAGGGTTGCATCAAGGCCAAGAGCCTCGTATGCTTGAACAATCTCAAACTGTTGCTCCAAGAATTCAGGCCATTCAATGTCCATCTCCTTCATCTTCTCTTTGTCACAACCTGCGGAATTCAGCGTTGTCGGGATGACAACTGTTCCATCGCCGGAACTTGAGAGGTCAGCCAAAAAGCGGCGAAGTCCATGCCCGCCGGTGATCACCGATACGCCAGAAACGTGAGCATGGTCCACTTCAATGAAGCCTTCTGCACCAGCAGTGATGGCCAAATCCACAACCAAGCGTGCTGCTTTTTGGCGCGTTGGCCCCTCCTCACCATCAAGTTGGGTAGCGAGTCGCTTGGGCAAGTCCATGCTTGAGCGAGGCCGACCACGCTCATGAACTCACCCCT
>JAQXFM010000324.1 GCA_029250305.1 Candidatus Poseidoniaceae archaeon
GCCTGCTTGACATCCAACGATTCAGCAATGTCTCGCTGTGTGCATTGGCGGGGGCGATCGTAATACCCCATTGAGAGCGCTTTGTTCAACACGACCGTCTGGCGTTCTGGCAAGATGTCGGAAAATTCTGGATGGTATTCTGATTCCGAGCCAAGGCGCATGTCATACCCATCGAAGAGAATATTTTCCAGTGCGTTTCGGACCTCTCGAAGGGAATCCCTCGTTCCACGGATTGTGAGCGTCATTCCATGAGGGTGAGTCTGACTCGGAGAGACCCACCATACATTCCGTTGCGCAGCAAAAAATTTAGCAAGGGTTCCGGTGAGCAATACTTCGCACACTGCATTTGTAGTGCTCTTCTTGATGACCTCGAGGATTTCCATCGATGTATCGCCAACTTCCAGACGCTCTATGTCCTCATAATCGATGGAAACTAAGCAATGCATGCCACGCTCTGACTTCTCGATGGTGTACAAGAACTCAACACTTTGGTACACGCTAAGCATTTGATGGCCAGGGAGCATGCTTCCTTGGTCGGCCGTGATTGAAATCTGCATGTACCGCGTGTGCTGGGTGGTCACACCCTATCATGAACGGTCCTGATACATGAATTAAACGGCGACTGGTTCAACTGTCGCCTGCTTCGAACATGCTCAGTACGCGGTTCAACTCTCGCAGGGACTCTTCGAGTGCGGTTCGTTCTGAGCGATCCAAATCAGGGTCTTTCAACCGTTCATTGACCGCTTCAATTTCTTCTTTTGCGGCAGCCCGCTCACGTAGCAGGGCTTTGTCTTCCTTGATCATCTGGAGCCGTGCAGCTCGCACGTTTGTAGCCTTACGTTGCTTGTTGTACGACGATTTTGTATCGGCAGAGATTTCTATGGCGGTCGGGAATGGAATGCCAATGCCTTCCTTGGCGAATCGCTCATCGATGTTCTTCAACAACCAATCCTTTGCCACAAATTCGTCAGAATAATCCTCGACCCAGCCATACATTCGAAACACCTTGGCAAAGTCACCAAGTTCGTTGAGCAAGACCCTTGGTTCTGGTTTTGAGATGATGTAGGGGCATTCACGCATCAATTGGAGGATGGTGTACTTTACGTGAGCAATGTCTTCATCGTATTCAACACCGATGTCCAAGACGAGGGAAATACGTCGTCCTACGCCATCACCGCCGCCACGGGCATGGTTGATGACAGTGGAGTTGACAAGATGATTGTTCGGAATGACCACCAAGTTTTCTTCATTCGTCAGCACTTTTGTTGATAGGATTCCAACCGAAACGACTGACCCAATTTCGTTGTCGACCTCGATTCTGTCACCAACTTCGAAGGGTTGGTCGAGCGCAAGCATGAATGAATTGATGATGTTGCCAAGCGTTTGTTGCATGGCAAGCCCAATGATGAGGGAGAACACTGCCAACGATGCCAACACTCCAAACAGCTCGATGCCAAGTTCTGAGAAAGCGAGGTACAAACCGCCGAACCACACTGCGGCCCTGAGCAAGAACACAATCAATGAATTGCTGCCGGAGACGGTGACGGTTCCGGGGTTGGAAAACCGGTCGATGATGACGGGGATCATCACTTTCATGCCAACACTGACCAATGAAGTGGCGAAGAGGATGTATGCAGCTTGGAAGATTGGCTCGAGGGAGGTGCTGAGGTCATCTTCTTGACCGAGCACCCAATTCATCGTGAGTTGCGTGCCCCCGAATAGAATAAAGCCGTACATTCTGGAGGTGACCGGCCGGTACAGTTTGTCGTCCCAGTCGAATGAAGTTGCTTTGACAAAGTCAAGCACCACTTTCCGCATGAGGATGCGGACAATCACCAAGGTAAGGAGGGTCGAAAGAATCCCGACGCCCCATTGCATCCAAGGGTCGAGTCCATTCAGTGTGTCGACGGCGTCGTTGATTGCGGACATATGCTTCGGGCTGAGCATCCAAGGCATGGATATAGACCCTTTTATGATAGGGCGGGGCTCTTTCCGGCAACGGAAGATATGGTTCTGGGCACATGCCAGCGGCTTGCTTCACCAGCCGCGCTGATCCATTCTGACTTCGAGGGTTTCCAATTCGTCACCCTTCATTGGGTCGCCAAGGGTCATTGCCATGGCTTCTGTAACCTTTGCAGCATCATCGTAATGAGCAGTTGCCAGCACAATTGCGTCGGCCATTGTCTTTGGGTCGCTCGACTTGAAGATACCTGAACCAACGAAAATGCCATCCATGCCAAGCCGCATCATGTGGGATGCGTCTGCAGGGGTGGCGATGCCACCGGCTGAGAAGGTGACGACTGGCAGGCGTCCCATGTCACGAACTTCGTTGAGAATTGACTGGATCTCGTGTTGCATCACGTCATCAATCGCACCGAAGGGTGTCATCGGGTGGGCGCCAGGGAGTTCTGATGTGTTGGCCAACACCTTGAAGCGGTCCATGATCATGTTTGCTGCTGATTCGATGCCGTTTTCGTCAAGGCCCTGCACTTGTTTGATTTCTTGGTCAATAAGGCGGGCGTGGGTGACGGCTGCAACGAGGTTACCGGTGCCTGCTTCGCCCTTTGTACGAATCATGGCTGCGCCTTCGTAGATTCGGCGGACGGCTTCCCCGAGTCCAGTTGCACCACAGACGAACGGAATTTCGTAGTCCTTTTTGTTGATGTGGAAGAACGGGTCAGCGGGTGTGAGCACTTCTGATTCGTCGACCATGTCGACGCCCATCGATTCGAGGATCCTTGCTTCGCCTTCGTGGCCAATGCGGGATTTTGCCATGACGGGGATGGATGTGCAGTCGAGAATGCCTTGAATCATGTCAGGATGGCTCATTCGAGCCACGCCGCCATCACGGCGAATGTCTGCTGGCACTCGCTCGAGCGCCATGACTGCCACAGCTCCTGCGTCTTCAGCAACGGCCGCTTGGTCCGGGTCGACGACGTCCATAATGACGCCTCCTTGTTGCATTCTTGCGAAGCCTCGCTTCAAGAGGTCGCTGCCGTTCCGTAGTTGTGTGAAGTCTGTTCGAACCATGGGTATCATTCCGTTTTCATTTTCTGACCTTCAAGAACATTCGTTCGTGGCCATGGAGTGCAGAGGTCGCTTTTTGGTACTCAGTCTGCTAGAACCGGGGAATCGCCTTCTGCGATTTCAGCATCGACTGATTCGACGGCGTTTCGCTCGATCCATGCTTCTTCGCCTTCTGGAACATCAGTGTCTGCGAAGATTGCATCAACAGGGCATTCTGGGATGCAAGCACCACAGTCAATGCACTCATCTGGGTCGATGACGAGGTAGGTCTCGGCTTCCCTGAACGCTTCAACAGGGCAAACGACAACGCATTCTTGGTACTTGTGATCGACGCAGGTAGAGGTGACAACGTGTGGCATGTGATATTCTCCGTGTCACCCCAAGCACCGGGGCTACATGAAGGCTTTGAACCCTTTTCGATGTTCGCATCGATTCACACTGGGTCATCTTCGCTGGTGAAATGAGGCACGCTTCCAAGGGTGTTCTCATCAGCGGCTTTGCCCTTTCGCACCAGCACGCCAAGCAGAAGAAGAACGGCCAGGACGCCGAGGAAAAGAACGGCGTTTCGAGGATCGCTTTCATCGTCACCGGAAGCAACGCCGTCGGATGCGAAATGAGATGCTTCGACCTCAACACAATCGAGTGCTCCGGGGTAATTTGCAGTCGGACGAATCCAATCGCCATCCGGGAGGCGAAGGTAGATGCGAACGCAGTAGACGCCAGCCCCGCTGTCAATGTCCACCTCGAAGGATTGATTGAACATGGATTGATTTGTGATGGCTGCTATTTGGCCGCTGCTGTCAAGGTTTCTTTCGGGCTCATCGTCGAAAATGATTTCATGGTCCACTGTGTAGTCAATCATCAAAGGCAACGATTCGTTCATCCCGCTGGTTTGAATGGTGACATTCAGTTTTGCAGCATACCCAAGGCGCACTTGGATTGTGTAATCTGGTGCTTGTGGCATCGACACATCTTCGTCACAACCGTCAGCAATGCCATCTTCATCGACATCCACTGCATCATCATGGCCGAGGCAGGCATCCAACGAATCAGCCACACCATCTGCATCGCTGTCAATCAGCGCATCGCACCCATCAGGCACACCATCTTCATCGACATCCACCGCATCATCATGACCGTTGCAGGCATCCACTGAATCAGCCACGCCATCTGCATCGCTGTCAATCAGCGCATCGCACCCATCAGGCAGACCGTCTTCATCGACATCCACCGAATCATCATGGCCGAGGCAGGCATCGATTGAATCCTCGACCCCATCGTCATCCGCATCAACAAACGGATCGCAGCCATCGATGATCCCGTCTTCATCGGTGTCGACGGCGTCGTCATACCCGGGGCATTCATCCGTCGGGTCAAGCACACCATCTTGGTCACTGTCATCAATGCACCCGTCGCCATCTCGGTCCCACGGAAGGGCCTCAACTTCTGGGCAAGCATCAATCCAAGGTTCGATGTAATCGCCCGGGATGAGGGTTCGGCCAGCCAAGCCGGGGTGGTCGGCAGCGTACTTTCGTGCTTTGAACACAGGGTTGGCTTTGGCGTTGATTTGCAGCCCGTCAGGAACTGGTTCGCCTTGCTCGACAATGCCTTGGTTTGAAACGGGGCTGATGTAGGTCCAGACGATTTCACCTTCCAACGTCACTTCGTAAAACGTCCCATGGGTGCCATGGGTGACGAGCGTGTTGCCGTTGGGCAACCGTTCCGCGCCGGAGACGAACGGTGCGTACATGTCAGCGCCTTTGTCCCACGACCATGAGGTGGCATTGGGCAAGAACCTGTTCTCATCGTCCATCTGGTATGCACCGTCGAGGATCACCGGTGTGATGACATCCACAGAGGAATAATCGCCAGCCCGGTCGACACCGTTGTTGTAGAGGATGAGGCTGCCTGCACCGGGTCTGCCCGGCTCAATCCATTGAACATCGTGTTGGCTGTACAGGCGTTTGTCGAGGTAGGTGCCGGCATCGTAGGCTTCTGGATTGCCCCACCTGTAAAGGAAGTCACCGCCCTTTCCATAGGTGCCTCCAGTGTGGCCTGCAGCCTGTTCTGTCGTGGTGCTATGGTCGATAATATAGATTTCATTCATGTTCTTGCAGGACAGTGCTATTTGGTCCAGAAGGGGGTTGTAATCAATGCCATTGCAATGCATCCAATCGGCTTTCCCAGCTTGCGCTCCTGAAGCGTCAACAAAGTTAATGTCAAGCAATTCAGGATGGTCTGCAACCACGCCATAGTTGTCCAGCGTGGCATCGTAGTCTTGCACCAAATGATCCCATGCATGCCAACTCCATACGATGTCTCCCCCCGTTGTTCCATTGGGCTGTATCTCGATGATCTTGTCCGGCCACACGCCGTTGCTGCCACCGGGTGCATCGGACGCAATGGCAGGGTTCCTGCCTGCTTGTGCCCCTTCTGAATCATTCTTTGATTCCCATGCAATCATCAAAACATTGCCATTTGGCATCGGTTCGATGTCGTGGTGCGAGATGTATTCGGTTGAAGAGTACTCAAACGACCACAACAACTCTCCATCCCATGAAATCCGTTCGACTTTGCCTGCAGTTCCACCACCGCTAAAGTTTCCAACCGCCGTTTGCGCAATGTTGGCCGTACGAAGAAGGGAGCCATCATCGAGCAGGTAAGCGGACATGCCGGGCCGATGGCCTCCTGGCGAGGTCCAATTGTGAACCAACCTTCCTTCATTGTCGATGAGGTAGGACGTCGATGTTGGCATTGGTGAGAATAAGGTGTAGCCTTCGCTTATGTTGTCGTTGCATTGAATGGTTCCGACGGTCCAGTTGGCGCTTCGCTCTGCGTTGCAAACGGGTTGCTCTGCTGCCCGAGCGTTGATCTCAAGCGCTTGAGCGTGGACAAGCGATAC
>JAQXFM010000325.1 GCA_029250305.1 Candidatus Poseidoniaceae archaeon
GGTTTCTAGAATCACCTGAAATGATGGTGTTGGCCATGGTTGGTGGAAGGGGTTGCTCTTCGCCAACCTCACGGCTTGAGACAAGACCCTCATTCACCCGACTGCCATAGTATGTCGAAGCGTCGTGGCCTTCACGCCGAGAGACCCCAAACGCAGAGGTGCTGGTGCTGGCGCGACGCCGTGCTCCCTCCAACGATGTGTCCCTTTCGGGTGCTTCGCGCGCCATCCTTCGGAAGCGGTGTTCGCGGCTTTATCACCTTTCGGCCCCGCAACCACCCGAAGACGCGCGGTTTGCAAGGGTAAAGCGGTGACCAACAAACGCCAATTTGATGCGTGGGGATGAAAAACCGACGGCGCTTGGACAGACTGATGGCGAGTGTTCTCACCCTCGGGCATGTCAACGTAGAAGGGCGTACGGTCATCGTTCGAGTCGATGTCAATTCCCCAATGGCACCCGACCAATCCTTCTTGGACGACACACGAATCAAGGCCATTGTACCAACCCTTAACCGGCTTTCAAAAGCCAAGGTGGTGCTTCTTGCCCATCAATCGAGGCCAGGAAAGAAAGACTTCACAAGCACCCTCGGCCATTCCCGTGAACTTGGACGGATCATCGGGCGGCCTGTGAAATGGGTCGAGGATCTCGCTGGAGACAAGGCAATGGCTGCCATCGAAAACCTTGAGATTGGAGATATTCTGATGCTCAACAACGTTCGGATGTATGATGAAGAAATCCACACGAAAGGGACCTTTAACACCATGGCAGAGACACAGATGGTGCAAAAACTGGCCAGCATTGCAGATCTTTACGTCTATGACGCTTTTGCTTGCGCACACCGAGCAACCCCTTCCGGCGTTGGATTCACCAACCTCATACCGTGCGTGGCCGGCGAACTGATGGCCAATGAAATTCGGAAATTGGACCAAGCCCTCGAGAACCCTGCACGACCATGCATTGCCGTGCTTGGAGGCGTCAAAGTAGACGATTCAATCGCTGTTGCCGACAACATGCTTCGAAACAACATCTGCGACGAAGTATGGGTCACTGGCGGTGTTGCGAACTTGATGCTTGAGTTGGCGGGCCATGATATTGGCCTCGTGAACCATGACTTCCTTGTTGGAGAAATGGGGAAGCAATGGAACCCGACTGTTGAGAAAGCCAAGTCGCTGTTGCTCGATTTCCCAGAAAAAATCCGCCTGCCTGTGGATGTGGCTGCAAACGTCGAGGATAACCGAGTTGACCTCACCGTCGAACAGCTTCCTATCTCTGCACCAATCTTTGATTTGGGCATTCAATCCATTCGAAACCTCTCCATGGCCATCAAACAGGCTGGAACCGTCCACCTCAACGGTCCTGCCGGCGTCTTTGAATTGCCTGATTTCGCTCTCGGAACAATTGAGATGCTCAACGCATGTGCGGAATCCAATGCATACGTTGTTGTTGGCGGAGGCCACACTGCGACCCTGATCATGAAGCGCAACCTCGCCTCTAGGATGGGTCACGTTTCGACCGGTGGCGGGGCTTGCCTCGACTACATTTCGGGCCGAAGTCTACCAGCAGTTGCAAGCCTCGAAGCAAGCGCTAAAGCGTTCTCAATGCAATCGGAATCAACGATCAACACGCGTTGAGAAGGAGCCACTGGGGAGGTTCGAACTCCCGACCTCCTGATTACGAATCAGGTGCTATACCAGCTAAGCCACAGTGGCGCATGTCACGGGCGGTGGCTGGTGAACATAAGCAACACGGTTGAGAACCCAGCGTTGATGAGGGGGGGGCACCACCATCCTCCATGGGCGACGATGGTTCGGTGAGGTATCGCAACACCGTCCTAATCGATGAACTTGGAAAGAAGCACATTGGCGATGTGTTGTTGCTCGAAGACGGCTCATGGGCCAACTCGAACGGAGATGAAGACGTCAAACAGGATGTTGACGGTTCCAATCGCCTCATCACTCGTAGTCTGCAAAATTGGCACACTCATTTGGCCATGCAATTGAATGCGAGGGACTTCAGCGATGGCTTTCCACTCCATCGATGGCTCAACGAAGCCATCTTCCCTACCGAGGCAAAAATAACACCCGAATTTGTTCGCATTGGAGCGCAGGCCGCTGCTGCTGAAATGATCAAAACGGGTACCTCGTTTGCCGCAGACATGTACTTTTATCCAGCAGTCACAGGCCAAGTCCTCGATGACGCTGGCCTTCGTGGTTTGGTTGGAGGCCCCGTCAGTGACGCCGCACTCCCTTCACATGACGATGCGGCCTCGGCGCTTGAAGAACTTGATACCATGATCAAGAATCAGTCGCCTCTCGACAGAATTCAATACGCAATTGCGACCCATTCAGTGTACTTATGCAGCGAAGACACATTGCGAAGGGCCTCGGAACTTGCTGAAAAGCGCAGCGCCCGCCTGCACATTCACGTCAGTGAAACTCGAAAAGAGGTAGCAGATTGCCACGACAAAACTGGAATGTACCCTGTCGAATACTTGGACAGCATCGACTTCTTCCAACCAGGAACCATCTGTGCTCATGCTTCGTGGGTCAAGAAAAACGAAATTCGAATGTTGGCAAAGCACAAAGCAACGGCGGTCCATTGTCCTTCGTCGAACATGAAACTCGCCTGTGGTGGAACCCTCTCGCTTCCTGCGTTCAATGAAGCAGGCGTCGATGTTCGCATTGGAACCGACGGTGCTGCTTCTTCTGGAAGCGGGCTTAACTTGCTAGCTGAAGCACGATTGGCTGCCTTGGTTCAACGCCACGATCACTGGGACCCGACGCTGATGACTGCAAGTAATGCCTTCCAAATGGCCACCAAAGGAAGCCAAGACTGGGCGGTTTGGGACATTGATGACATTCGCATGCGCCCCGTTGGCCGTTCAAACAATCGCCACATCACGAACCTCTTGTTCAACGGAGCCACATGCCTCGATCTGTGGGTTGGTGGCGAAGCATTGCGCCTCGACGGAACAACGCGTTCACTCGATGAACGGCAATCATGGATGGCGCTCGATGAGGCCGTTCAGACATACTATGAAGGCGTTGAATGAGCCTCATTTCTGGCGGAACAGCAGAACACCTGCGCCTTCAGCGATGATGAGGAACATGTAGCCGGTTGCGCTCAGTTTGAGATCGACTGAATAATTCAAATTCAATTCCGTTCCTTCGGGAAGCAACCCCTCTTTTGTTCCAATGCCTGCGTAGAAATCGCCTGATTCAACGCGCCAGTCGACGCCGGTGTCGCCTTTGTCGCCTCCGGCAGCATAGCCTGCATCGCCGTATGTACAGGTCTTGCTTGTGGTGTCAAATCCACCAAGTGCTCCACCGTTCTTTGCGATGTCATCACACTGCTTTTTCTTGTCACCATCAGCGATGACCAAGAAAACATCATCTCGATCCCATGTGATGGTTGTATCGGCGTTGATGATGAGCGAGGCTGGGTTGCCAGGGAGAGGGTCGTCTGAGAAGAACACCATGCCTTGGACATTCGGTGTAGGCACATCGTCAACGGCTCCTTCCATTGTGTAACCAACTGTGCCACCAAGGAGGAGCAGGGTTGAGAGAGCGATCAATACAAAGCCGGTCTTCTTCATCATCTCACCCTTTCTCAAATCAAGAAGAATGCCGCTCCAAGAATAATGTAACTCCCAAGAAGCATGGCGCCTTCAAGCCAATTTGTTTTTCCATCTGCGAGAATGGAGTTGGCCACAAGGACGGAGATAAACGTGGCCGAGGTCTCGAGAATCCCAAATTCAAGCGTGAGAGGGACCCCGAGGACCCATCCAAGAATGACCATCACCGGTGCAACGAACAAAGCAATCTGGACGCTTGAACCGATTGCGATGGCAATGGCCAAGTCCATCTTGTCCTTTCCAGCGACAATGACCGCAGCAAAGTGCTCTGCTGCATTACCAAAGAACGGGAGGAGGATCACGCCGACAAAGAGTTCTGGAATGCCCAATTCGTGGACTGCATCCTCGAGGTTGTGAACCAAAATGTGCGCCATCCAACCGACAAGGGCGGTGGAAAGAATGAGCAATGTCCACGCATCTTTGATGCTCATGGAAGGGTTTTCGTGTGTCCCGTGGCCTGCTTCAGCAGCAAAGACATCGACGTGGGTTTTCAATTGGAAAAGAAGAGCCAATCCATAGATAGCGAGCATAATGAGAGCTGCGTAATGGGAGAGGTCCTTGATGGCGCTTGAATCACCACCCGCCATATCAACGGCGCTGGGGATGATGAACGCAACAATAGCAAGCAGCAACAGTGATCCATTCATTTGTCCTGATTCGTGGTTAAAGTGCTGAATTTTGTGATTCACACCACCCCAAACCATTGCCAAGCCAAGCACCAGCAACAGATTGCCGAGAATCGAGCCGATGAGGGAGGCTTGAGTAACGGTGATCATGGTCTCGACTGTATCTGGGTCGACTGATTTCGACGCAGCATAAAGCGCAAGCCCTGCGATGATCATCTCAACCGCATTTCCGAAGGTGGCATTGAGCAAACCTCCGACCGTCTCCCCGGTTCGAAGGGCGATCTCTTCAGTGGCTTTCCCCATGAGGAACGCAAGTGGCATGATGGCCACCATTGAGAAGACAAAGGCAAGACCTGTGTTGTGTTGTTGATTCATGAACAAAGCCACTGGGAGCGCCAGCAACAGCCAATTGAGTTTATTCTTCATTGGATTCACTGAATCAAGAAGATGCTCGAAGGCCTCCTCTATGTGTTCTGAAAGTTCTTCGATGCTGTCCTCAGTAGGAACAGAATTCTCGCCCATACACGGTTGCAGCCAGCGAGAGGCCTTGAGTGCACCGCTCGTGGAATTGCATCAATCATCCTTTTTGGCACGACCGACCTTTCGGCGGGTTGGAGCCTTTCGAGGGGCAGCACGGCGACCGACTGTTCGCTTCTTTGCGACTGGAGCAGGTTCTTCCTCCTCCTCGTCTTCATCATCGTTCCAGTTGAACATGTCATCATCGTCCTCGTCGTCATCTTCGGGAAGGTCGACAACGGCCTTCTTACTGCGAGTCTTTCGTTGAACTACGTTGACAGCAAACGGATCTTCTTCCTCCACTTGCTCAGCAGGAGCGGATTCCTTCTTCTCCTCTTCCTTCTTTTCACCGCCACTTGTGTCGGTGACTGCGCCCATGTCGAGTTCTTGTGATGTACCAATAAATTCAGACATCCAATCATCGTCTTCTTCATCATCATCGCCCTTCGACTTCTTCTTCTTTGGACCAGACATGCTTGTTTTGAGGATGAGTGCCATGACGATCAACGACATAACAAAGACACCAGTGAGAACCCAAACCAGCACATACGGTGGGTCGAGCATTGATGGCTTGATGGTGATTGGTTCAGGCTCTGGTTGAAGGGACTCAACATAGTTGCATGATGTGGTGCCATCGAGACGGTTTCGGCATTGGTCAACGACAAACACGACGTTCTTCGAGACTTCGTTTCCTGCGGAGTCGACTGCACGAACATACACTGCATGTTGGCCTGGCTCAAAGTTTCCAGCAGAGAACTCCATGTCGAGCACCATCGAGCGGTTGTCGCCTTCAAGGTCAGTCACGTAGGTGGATTCAGACCATGGAGTGGATTGTGAGTTTCCTGTTCCGTAATTGTACGTGAATTTGTATTGGAATGATGTGATCATCACGTCATCGGTTGCGCCTGCCAAAAGTTGGATGGAATTTCCATAGAGGTATTTCGAACCATCATTACCGGAAGATGGTGCATAGATTTCCACAGATGGTCGCATTGCATCCACAGCACGGTCGGTCCATATCTGGCTGATGAGGTTGCCAGATTCGTCTTCCATAATCAGTTCAATCAACATGTCGCCAGCAATGGTGTTTTGGCTCACAAAGAATTCGAAAGCATAGACTGGGCCGCGTTCTGGATCGTTGTTGTTGTCTGCAATCATGTTCATTTCGACATCGCCGCCAGAGATATCGCCGCCAGCCAGCGTGGTGATGTTGACTGAAGGGTTGCCTTGCAAGTACTCATCAATCTCCATCTGGAGCACATAGGTGCCTGAAACCAACGACGGGCTTTGGAACGCAGAGCCTGCGTCGTCAAGGAGCATCATGGTGGCCACAGGGAACTTGGTGTCCTCATTGATTTTCACGGCGTTTCCACCAATACCATTGAACATCTCTGGATTCTGATTGCCCCATTGGTCTTCGATGATGACGGCATACCACACGTCTCGATCGACGCCAGAAGGGATTGGAAGTTGGCGTACAAGGGTGCTTACAGTGCTTTCACCGGGCGAAATATCACCAAGGACAAACTCCCAACCTTGGTCAGCGATGTTGCCGATTTGGTCTTCGTTTTCACCAAACGGTGCTCCGTAGTGTCGCCAGATTTCGTACCCTTCGTTAAAGTCAGGTTCATTGAACCATTCGAGGGTGATTTGTTCGAGAGAACCAAGCGATGTTGCTTCCTTAATCCTCGCTGGATTTGGTGCGCGGGTGTCTTCAGAAATCGGACCGAAATGGTTCTGATTCAATCGAGTGTCCATGTACGTCCCGTTAATGTGGCCGTACAATGCCTCTGTTGTGACATAGTAGTGGGCGTTGTCACGAAGGAGGTTGACATCGAGAAGAACATCGAATGTACCAACACCATCGCTGACGGAGCCGAGCCATTCCATGGATTGGTTGGCAACGAATTCAGCGCCGGTGACACGGAAGTTCGAGCGCCAGATGTGGTATCGCTCACCTTCGACACCAAGCTGGTCTTGCCAAGTGACTCGAGTGATTCGTTCGCCGACGAACTCGGCATGGACCTGAGTTGGTTCAGCAACCCATGGAGTAAATGCATCTTCGAAGAGAGGCCCTGCACATGAGTTAACGGTGGTGTTTGAACTGTATACACCAAAGAGATCGACGGTCACAATGCAATAGTTCGCATAGCCAAGTCGGCCGATTGGAACTTCATAATCAAAGGACCCAACACCTTCAGCCACGGTCGCAATCAATTGAACGCTGGGGCTCAAAATGCTGTTGAATGGGTTTCCAGACATGTAAATACGGTACGATTCTCCAGACTCGCTAGGCACATCGGTCCATGAAACCGTGGTTGTTCCACCTCCAGAATTTGCATTTGGAATGAACTCGGCATACATAGCACTCACTTGGGAGGGAGGCATGTTGTCTTCGAGCAACGCATCATCGAGGGCGTTATTCGAAAGGAAACGAACGTCCTCGTAGTCTTCGCCGGGGGCCGTCCAGTTTGGCAAAAGGTAAGTGACGGCGTAGTAGGCGCTGCGGTCAGTGCTGGTTGGAATCACCAAGTCGACTGAGGAGGTGCCAGCAGGATAGATTGCTACGGGCTGGCTGGTGCTAAGCAGGT
>JAQXFM010000330.1 GCA_029250305.1 Candidatus Poseidoniaceae archaeon
CCATCGTCACCATGCTGCCAGATTCGTAGCTCCACGTTGACTCACCGGCCCATTCAAGTCTCTTAGGCTGAGGGTCATACCCGTCGATGAGAATAATTTCCGGTCCTTGTGTTATGAATGCCCACCGCAAGTTGGTTTCTTGGTAATTGAGCATGCCTGTAACTTCAACCTTTGAATCAGCCTCAATCCAGACTCCTGGTGCAGATTGGACGAGGAGTTGCAGTTGATGTGCAGCATTGCCGGGATGGTCTGTGATGTAGGCGGATGTGTAAATGGCGTCTTTGTTGACGGCTTCGCTAATGAATCCAGTGATAGTCACGATTTCACCCGCATAACCTTCTGGGTCGACGGCCAAGTCGCTCAGAGTAAGGCGCGTTACTTCTGGAAGGCCATCTGATTCCCACCAAATCGCTCCTGCTCCAGTGGATTGAATATAGAATCGGCCATTATAATCAACCACCGCTCCCATGACGGTGACATTCGTACCAATCGGAGGCTTTTCACCGGTTGAATACCAACGCACGCTGATGACGCCGGTGTCGTCCTCGACAACGAGATCGACCCTGTCTTCGCCGCTTCCATAGCGGTCTTCAATCCAAGAAATGACGGTTCCTTCGACCAAAACGGTTTCACGGTTGTGATTGACCAAATCCTTGACCTCCACAACTTGAGGTTCGCGAACCATTGCGTACCAGTTCAACGAGGCCACAAGGAACACTGCGAGTGCAAACATCACCCACAATTTCTGCCCGCGAGTCGCAGGATCGTCGTCAGTGATTTTTAGCATGATGTCCTTGAGAGCATCGGCCATGTTCCTGTTCAAACGCGGTCTAACCATAGCCGTTTGCCTTGGTCGGCTCTGCTGAGAATGACGAAAAACTCGCTCTCAAGGTGCGTTTCTTTTTTTAATGGTTGAATCGAGGGAGGTTTGGGGATGGCGATGCGGGACCGTGTAATACGTGACGAAATTCACAAAGATATCTTGGTCCCCAGTCATCATGCTGTGATCATCGATACCAAAGAATTCCAGCGACTTCGGCACATACAACAACTTTCCACCTGTGAATATGTGTTCCCAGCAGCAAATCATAACAGATTTGCTCATTCCCTTGGCGCCTACCACCTCGCCGGACAACTGACGGCATCGCTGCAAGATGTTCAACCAGGAATCCTCTCGGATGACGATGCTGAGTTGGTCCAATTGGCTGCCCTTCTCCACGACATCGG
This sequence comes from Candidatus Poseidoniaceae archaeon, assembly GCA_029250305.1. GTDB lineage: Archaea > Thermoplasmatota > Poseidoniia > Poseidoniales > Poseidoniaceae > MGIIa-L1. Next base: position 1,228 of record JAQXFM010000330.1, read on the forward strand.
TCACCCTCCATTTTCACACGTGCTTGAAACACCGGAAGTGTTCGCCACCTACCATTCTCATGAACACTGGGGCAGGGTCCTATTGGAATCAGAAGAAACGGAAGTTGGTGCAGCACTTGTCTCCACATTGGGGGTTCAACGCACTCAGCGTTTGTTTGCTTTAATGGACGGTGCGACTGAGCATGATGGTGTTGCCATTGCTCCGTTCATGAAGGAGATTGTTTCGAGCCAACTTGATGTCGATCGTATGGATTACATGGTTCGAGACCAAGCCAACACAGGGGCTCAAATCGGCGGATTTGACATCGCACGTGTCTTGCGTGCTCTTCGAGTTGGCGACGATGGGCACTTCTTCGTCAAAACCTGGGGTCTTCCAGCCATCGAAGCCTACCTTGTCACTCGATATCACATGTACCACCAAGTCTACTTCCATAAGGTCAACATGTTGACACAAAACTACCTTGTCCGAATGCTCGCACGGGCACGAACGCTGGCGCAGAATGGTGAATTGACGCTGACTTCCTCGCTCGAGAAAATGTTGCTCGATGAACACTTGGATGCGAACGGTTACGCAAGTCTCAACGATGCACATGTGCGTGTTTCAATTCCTGAATGGGCCGAGCACAGCGATCCAATGCTGTCGCAGTACGCAACCAAAATGATGTCACGTCGTGATTTTCACAAGTCGCTTCGAATCGAGGCACTTTCGACTGAAATGGTTGAAGTCGTCAAAGAACGCATTGAAGCAGCTGTTGCCGACGCAGGGTATGATGTGGAATCTGAAGTAATCTATGCGCGTATTTCTAAGCGTGGCTACATGCCTTACGAGCAAGGAATTATGATTGAAGATGGAGGTGATGCATCAGAGCATTCCCCACTCATACGCTCGTTGGCGCAACCACATGAGCGTGCGTTGATTTTCGTCCCAGACGCACTGCGTGATTCACTGGAACAACGGGTCCGTGAATGGATCAAACCAACGCAATCTTCGCTTGTTCAATTCGAATGAGATGGATAACTTGATGAGTTCAACCAATTGCACCACAACAGGGGCCTGTAGCTTAGTCGGTTAGAGCGCCCGGCTCATAACCGGGAGGCCAGGGGTTCAACTCCCTTCGGGCCCACCTTTTTTCACACATTGCGCCCGTTGGATTTGGCAGATTTTTATCCTTCCAAACAAGGAAAAAAAATTGCTTCATTCGAGGTTGTTTCTTTCCCAAAATAACACAATCGTTATGAGGGTAGCATCTGTGGCGTTGACTGTTAGGTGAACTTGTTATGATGAAGCGTGCCATATTCATTCTCGCCCTTTATGTTTCCTCGATGATGCTTGTTGCAGCTCCTGCAGCAGCACAAATCCCTACAGCGGCTGTTTCGCTGTCATGCGCACCTATCTCGATCAACGTGGAGGTGAAGCCCGGTTCAACATACTCCGGATTCACCACATGCACAGCAAGCAACCCCACAACTTACCAGGAAAAAATCAGTATCCTGGTGACGAGTGATGGCTTAGCCACAGCGTCTCCTGGTGACATGTACATCGGCGGTAACTCCGAAGTCGACTTCCAAATCTCCGTCCGTGCCACCCCATACATGGTGATGCAAAGCCGTACGCTCTCAGTTTCGGCAACCGTTCAAGAAATCAACAGCGTGCCTCCTGCGAACACCGCATCATCTCAAAACAACATGATTGTCAACATCATGCAATACTCCCTCGTTCAAGTTGAGGCCGTTGAACCGTTCGTTCAACTCATGCCGAAGAAGGACAAGAACTTCGAGTTCAAGGTCTATAACCTCGGAAACCAAATCGACTTCATGAAGGTTGGAATCACTGACTCAAGCCGAACTGACCTTGAAAAGGCCGGTTTCACAATCAACTTGCCTGCAGTTAAGGTCCAGATTGATGCAATCCCAACCGCAACCAAGGTTCGTGTGATGGCTCGTACGCCAAAGACACAAGGTTGGAGCGATGCCTACCACGTGTTGGACTTCTACGCAGAATCCGAATTCGCATGTAACAACGGTGGATGTATCCGTGAATCACAAATGATCACTGTCTATGTCCGTGGTGTTTACCTACCAGGCTTCGAAGTCGTACCAGCAGTTTCCATGCTTGCTCTTGCAGCAGCAGTCGCCGGCCGTAGAATGACCGGCAGCGAAGAGGAAGAAGGCGAGTGGAGAGAATCCGCTCCCGGACTGTGACGGCCTGTACGCCACGCCCTTCCAATGTGGTCCCTTCAGACGCTGACAGGGGTTGGTTTGATAATCCCCCGCACGCAACGAGTAGTTAACAGGGATTTCTATGAGTGGATTACTGGACAAAGCAACCGCAGCAAAAGATGCTAAACCTGCCAAATCAGAGAAGGTCGAACCTGCGCCTTCCTCCACAAAGGTCTCACCACCTGTTTCTCAAGGATTGATGGCTGCTTCCTCACCGGCGCCGGGTAATCCGGTGACTGACTATCTGCAAATAGCAGGTTGGGTCATCATCGTTCTCGCTGGTATCCTTTCGCTTCGTGGCGGAGAAATGGGCCCCCTCATTGTATCAGTCGTCGCTCTCATTGGTGTTGGATGCCTCGTGCAGTACGAGCGTATGAAACCAGAATTATCCACCATTAAGATCGGCATTTCCGTTGCCGTAGCCCTCATCGTAGCTTTGGGTCCACTCGCCGCAATCGCCATCATTCCCACAGACTCTTCGATGGCACTCACGCAAATCGAAGTCAACCAGGAAACGGACGAAATAACCTTCTTTGTTCGTGGTAGTTTCGATTCTTCAGAGGCTACAATCAGCTTGGATGGTGAGGAACTGTGGTCAGGAACCAAGTCCCTCAACAATGACTTTGCCAAATTCCGAGTACCGATCAGCGAGTTTTTTGAAGGAAACTCGCAAAACAACTTCGGCGATAGCATAAATGAATATGTCATCAGTGTGGAAGCAAACAACGGACAAACAGAAACTCGCACCATCACGCCAGGTTTCCTGAACAGGGAAGTCTTGCAATCTGGCTCAAAAATCACAATGGTGACAAAAACAACCACGACAGGTCAAGGGAGTTCTGGAACCACCGAGACAGTGGTCGATGGCGTTCTCGTCGAATCAATTGTCGGTCTGTTTGGTTCTTCTGAATCCAATGAAGATGGCGGTGAACACAGCATGTCTACTATCACCAATTATCTCCCTGTCTTTTCAGACTACAAAATTCAACTGAAAGTACTGAAAGGAAGCAGCCTCAAATGGACATCTCCAATGATGGATGTCGATGGCGACACCGCAACATGGGAGGGTCTCTCTGGTGCTACAGAAGCAGCCAGCATCGATCGCTGGATGGGGCTTCCCGGCACCGGCACCGATGAGGAAACAAAGCAAATCGAGATACTCAAGCGGGATGACTTCTTTGACGGCGACGGCTGCTACACATTCCAACTGATTGTGACCAATGAGTACTATACCGGTGAATCAGGCGTTCAAACCAGCAACAATGCTTGGGATCTATCATGGGACAGCGATGAACAAAATTCCGAAATGACTACGTGTTGAGTTGGAATTCATTTGCGAAGGTAAAAACCGTGATGCATGATACCACTGCGTGTGCAAGGTATCAAAGGACATCGAGCAAACGCACCACCATGGCA
>JAQXFM010000349.1 GCA_029250305.1 Candidatus Poseidoniaceae archaeon
AATTGCCTTCACGTGGCCCGACTTCAACAGGGGGAGCCCACGTGCCTTCGCCGGGACCTGGGCCTGTCCCTCGGCCATATTCTGAACTGATGCGAACCTGAACGACACCGGAATTGGAATCTGCGTCTTCTTGCGCAACGAAGACGTAAGGGCCATCGTTTTGAGCCGAGATTGTCGACCATCCGCCGGGCATTGCATAGCATTGAGAATAGGGTGCTCGGCCAGTTTCTGAGTGATAATACCAGTAACGACCCGTGTCGCCAGTGCATTCTGGAGGCGATGCCCCTGAATTTCCAAGATAGTGGATGATGCCGTCGCCTTGAGCAGCAACCCATGGGCGGTCATCGGCTGCCATTGTCTGCATTCGCTCGCAGGTGGTTGGAGAAATGTAGGTGTTTCCACCATCTTCAAACATGTGCCACCAATTGTCTTCAAGCGTTGTGTCGAGGTAGTAGACCACATCGTTTGCATCAACCGCAATATCCCCTTCATCGCCAAGGCATTCGGAACCCGAACCTGCGACTGAACCAATGATCGAATTCGTCATCGGTCCAGGTGTTGGTTCGAAATTGTCACCATGCCCCCATGTGTAGCCGCCGTCGTTTGAAATCCAAAACCACGAGGCCCAATAATCCCACGAAGTCATTTCACCGTCTTCACAAGCATACCATTGGTCAAGGTCGCCTCCGATGACAGGGGCGAATGGATTTCCATCGCCACCCCAACGCAGATCTTTGTGCGCCGTTACGAACAAGTTGCCTTGTTTGTCGATCGACAAACTTGGCTCATAACCGATGCCATAGCCTTCGTACCCTGCATCTTGGCCATTGTCTGGATCGATGCATTCCTCGTGACGAGGCATGTATTCAGGTTCGGACCATGAAAAATAGACTTGGTCACCCTGCAAAGATTCAGAGGTGTCGGACGGGTTAACGCCGTTTGCAATCGAAGTGCCCCATAATGCAGCGAGAAGCAAGGCAATCAAGGAAACTGCAACGGTGGCTCCAGCGGCCATGTTCAACTCCCGTGCCGTGTTTGAGGCCCCAACTTGGTCGATGGATTTCGTTAATCCGCCTGCGCCGGCGTCGTCTGCCATGGCCCATGCTTACCTCGCTTCGCTTTGGAGGTTCCCACCCGAGGGCATTTGGCGCTTAATTATCCAACAATGAAGCGTAAATTCGCTCAAAATCTTGTGCATTGTGCTCATATGTATATTGAGACAACACTCGCTCTCTACCAGCTTTCGCCTTGGTAATTCGCTGCTCCGGAGCATCGAACATTCGACATACTGACTTCGCCAAATCGCTTGGGTCTCCTGACTTGAAAAGGTCGCCGACCGAATGATCAATCATCTCGGTTAAAGGCGGTTGATTTACGGTTACAACCGGTGTACCACTGGCTAATGATTCGAGTGGAATCAGGCCCTGGCCCTCATAATAAGAAGGGTAAACAACGAGATCGGAAGATCGGAAGTGCTGTGCTAAATCCTCAAATGACATACTGCTGCGAATAAATAACGCATGTTCGACGCCTAATTTTCGAGCATTTTTTAGCAGTCTTTTCTTCATATGCCCTCTGCCAACGATGACCAATCTTGCACCTGGGTGCTCTTGTAAAATAGCGGGGAGGGCTCGAATCAGCGTCATGTAGCCTTTTCTGGCTACGAGTCTTCCAACTGCTAACATCATCGGAGTTTTTGTCTCCGCCATGTAACTCAAAGCAGCTTCGTCTCCACAGTCATACGTTGAGCGTATATTTTCATGACTTAACTGCTCTTCCTCATCGTCTTGATTGGGGGGTCTAAACACTTTATGATCGCAACCCCATAGCACAACTTCACAGTTAAAATTGTCAGATGGCTTATACCAATTTTCAAATTCTGAAAGGGTCGACTTGGAATTCGAAACACAAATACTTGACTCGAGGATTCCTGCTCGTTCATATTTTGAATAATATCTACCAGTCAATCTTATCGCAAGGTCATTTGGATTTCTCCAAGTAGCGGATTCTTTCGCTTTCGCCGCTCGAATCACCCCTTGCTTCTCGCCCAACCAAGAACCGTGTAAAGAGGAGCAAACTGGTGCGATGTTCTCTTCCATGAATCTAAATTCTTTCCTGGAAAAAGACGCTAATGGTAAATGGATGTGGATTACATCGACCGGTTCTAAACTGTGGAGATGCTTCAGTGCTTTTAGTGAATTTTTGGCATACGAACGGGTGAACGCCATTGGCGCTTTTAGCCAAGGCACTTCGATGATGGTCACACCTTGTTGGGCTGGAGCCTTTCCTTTGTGTGCTCGTGTGATGATGGTAACGCTGTGCCCACGTGCCGCCAAATGGCCTGCAAGATGAAACACCACCGAGCCAATGCCTCCCCATCGAGGAGGGTATTCACCCGACACCATGACGATGTGCATGATGGACCGAGGACGCACTTGGGTTTCAATGTCACCGAAGTGAATGACCGCCCCGTTCAACTTCTCGTTCCAATGCTTTGAAGGGGGTTGTGTTTGTCGGAGAATCATGGGCGAAAAACTCCCAGTTACCGTGACGGTGATTCTTCCAACGCGAAACGAAGAGGAAGCATTGGGTCCAACCATTGACGCAATCCCCCGAGGATGGTGTAAAAACCTCGAAATTATGATTGTCGACGGGAACTCCAGCGACCGGACGCGTGAAATAGCCCTCGAAAAGAAAATTCGAGTCCACCTCGAAGATCGGAAAGGATACGGTCGAGCGTACAGAACTGGATTTGACGTTGCTAAAAACGACATCATCGTGACAATGGATGCAGACTGCACGTACCCTGCTGAACTCGTACCAACCCTCGTCAAACGCTTGCTTGATGACGACCTTGATTTCATCACATGCGATCGACTCTCACTGGCTGAAGAGGGTTCAATGCCTGGCATCCATGGATTTGGAAACTGGGCGCTCTCGTTCACCGCCCGACTCTTGTTTGGATACGGAATCAAAGATTCCCAATCCGGCATGTGGGTGTTCAGGAAATCCATCTTTGACAACGAAGCAATGCGTCCAACCAACGACGGCATGCCCCTCTCTGAAGAGATGAAAATTCTCGCTCGCCGTGTCCTCGGAAAGGACAAGGCTGTGGAAATCTCCGTCCCATACCGTCCACGTGTTGGTGAAGCAGAAATCCACACATGGGGCGATGGATGGAAGAACTTCAAATTCCTCTTCGCTCGCCGAGTGGGTCTTCACCGAACTCGAACACCGTGGGGCGCACGCCCCTCAAACCCCGACTCGACCAATGGCGACATTCCTGAACAAGCTTGAGTTGATGCTCTGTGGAATTCTGGCACCAAAAATGGTCAACCAATCAAATTGGATTTCACCGACCCGTGGTGAACGATCTCCTGGCCAAGCACTGGCCGACCATTGAAGCAAATCAAGGGACCAACGTGCTCGTACCGCTGTGTGGAAAAACACTGGACATGCACTGGTTGCACGACAAGGGTCACACAATCACAGGGATTGAACTGGTCGAAGAGGCCGTTCATCAGTTCTTCGACGAGGCCGATGCCACGCCGGCGATTCACCAAGAAGGCGCTCACAAAAGATTCACTGCCGATGATGTAACCATCTTGCAAGGTGATTTATTCACCCTGCCAACCGACGCTGTTTCATCCGACGCATGGTACGACCGAGCGGCCATGGTGGCCCTCCCCTCGACCATGAGGCAAGCCTATGTGGATCAAATTCATTCGCTGTGCGCACCGGGTTCTGTTGGATTGATGATCACCTTTGCATATCCACAAGAGCAAATGCAGGGCCCTCCGTTCTCATTGCCAAATCAAGAAGTTTTCACCTTGTTTGAAGACCGATTTGAAGTCACCCTCCTCGAGACTGTTCAACTGGAAGATGAAAAGCAACGGGGCATTTCTGAACTCACGTCATCTGTCTTCAAACTGGTACGAATTTGAATCAAACGTTGTCCCAATCGAGGTCAGCACCGGTCAATGGCTTTGCTTCTTCAGGTTCGCCGTCGTCCTCTGCTTCAACCTCGGTCGCACCATCCATGGCCCCACCTTCTAAGGAAGCAGGTGCTGATGTATCGATTGGTTCGACTCGCTTCACAGAGCTAAACGCATCCCAGGATTCAATCATGTCCAATTCAGCAAGGCGTGATCGGCGGCGCGTAGCCATCATCGCCACGAGAACAAGCAGACCAACAAACCCACCAATTGCGCCAACAAGCATCATCGTTCGGTTGTCGGTTGGAGGCTCGGTGATATCGAGGGTGACGCTGATGACATCGACGTTGGCGTCTTGGCCCACGCCATCGGTTGCGATGACTTTCATGTTTGGCCGCCCGGCGCCGTCTGGTCGCAGTTCGAGCGAACCTTCCCACACACCGTCGCCGTTTGCGTCTGAAAGGTTGAACGCCCATTCTTGTTGATCGTACTTCACCGTCACACGAACGTCTTCAGTCGTTCCATCTGCGTCCTCCATTGTCACGCTGACGGACAAGGTGTTGACTTGACCTGCCACCAAGGAAACTGGAGAGTAAACAAGGTTCGACAGGCGCGGCAAGCTCGATTGGACTGTGATGTTGGCAAAGACTTCGTCTTCTCCACCACGGCTGTCGCGAATGTAGAGCGAAATCATATGTTCACCAGGCGACAAACTGACCTCTTCCATGCTCCGTGTCGAGAGGATGCTGTACGTCCCATTCACGGCCCAGTGGCGCCATTCTCGAGCCACCATGTCATCGTCCGCATCACTGGATTCCTCGCTGAGGATGATGGCGCCCCCCGCCTCAATTGAATCACGATTTGCAGGCGTCACCATCGTAGCAATCGGGTCCGACTGACCAATTGTGAGCGTCAAGAACGTGCTCGAGGTCAAGCCTGTTTCGTCCTGAAGCGTTACTTCGAGCGCATGAGTTCCTGCTGGAAGATTGCTGATGTGAGTTTGGCTCGGGTCGACTGCGTCCAACAGGGGTTCACTCAACAAGTCACTGCGAACCGTCAATGTGAAATTATCCCCATCATAATCGACTGAAGGGACAGCGTTCCAAAAGATCGGGTCTGAGGAGCGGAAGATCTCGCCATCCACGGGCGTAACCAATTCGAGAACCGGGGCAGAGGTCGACACTTCAATGGTCTTCGACACAAGCACTGGCTCGTGGATTCCATCATCCAAACTGAGCGTGACGGTGTGTGTTCCTGCCGAGAGTCGGCCATCAAAGATGAGGTAATCCTCTCCCTCTGGGGTAAGGCGACCGTCCAAATCACTTGTCCATACGACGACCAAATATTCTGAGCCTGCAAACGGTTGAGCATCGGCGCAGTGCCATGTACCATTCACCGGATAGGTGAAGCAAGCAGCATCATAATCGCCAGAGCCATTGGCTGAGAACCAGATTGTTTCCGAGGAAGTGTAGACTTGTGTTTCGAAGGGTGACTCAATGATGGCCCGAGGGAGCGAATTGTCAACAGTCACCAACGTGCTGTTGATTCTTGTTGAATTGATGTGTTCTGGCCGGTCGTCAACCACCCGCATTTCGATGGTGTGAACGCCCCTTGACAAGTGGCCAGTCCATGTCGTGGCATTGGTTTCATTGGACCAAGCCAATTGTCCATCAAGGCTCGACCACCACTCAATCTCGAGGGTATCCCCTTCGGGGTCGATGGTTGCTGTTCCATCAAATGTGAGTTCATCTTCGCTGGCGTTTCCTGTTCGCATCACTTCAAAGAGAGGCTCAGGGACTTCATTATACAGTTCGACTGGAATTGTGTATGTGGATGGGTTGTTGATGTCGTCTGAGGCGTGAATCACCAAGTCAAAAGTCGAAGGAACACTTTCGGCCATTGAGAGGTTCATCCAAAGCTCCGTAGGACAACCGGATTGCTGGCCTGTGCCACCTTGTTGATACGAACGCGTGATCCAACATGACATTGGATCGCCTTCTGGGTCAAACGTTTGGGACATATCGATGCGAACACTTTGGGTGCGAGGGATGATGAGTTCGGCCCATGGAGAAAGAGTTGGTTGGATATCAATCACAATGGTTGGGGGCTGGTTGACGAGTTCGATTGTTCGCTGCTCGGAGGTGCAGAAATCTTCGTCACAGACATCGAGCGTAAGTGTGTGGATGCCATCCGAAAGAGAGCACGACCACATGTCGTTGCTGTTAGCAGTGAACGGGACACCGCCAGATGGACCGTTTGGTTCCTGCCATGATCCTGTGCAGGAGTTCTCAATGTCGCCGTCCAACGTGCTTGTCCAAGTAAACGTCAATGGATCGTTATCTAAGTCCCATGAATCTGAAGCGTTGAAGAAAATTGGTGCCTGAGAGGGGAATACTTGGCTGTCGAAAGGCGTGTCCCACATCACAAACGGCGGTTGGTTTTGCAGGGGCAATACGCAGTTGATGAATCGATCTTGATCGAGGGTGGCGCTGGTGCTGTTGGAGACGCTGTCATATCCGCAAGAGATGTCGACGGTGTTTTGACTCGAAGCGCCTGTGTTCGTCCATTGCTGACCAATGAAGTCTGGTAGACTAACGTAGCCTAAGTCATTGGTTGTCTGTTCAAGTGAAGGCTCAAACGATGTGAAACTTGCATTGACATTGGCGTTTGGAATGCCATTGTTGACGGTGTTCACAACCCATACTGTGATGTCCCAAGCAACGTCAATGTGAGCGCCAGAAGCGATGGTTGCAAGGCTCAAGTCCACGCCAGATGGCCGGTGAAGATGCAGGGAGGAAGTGCTGTCGAGTTGCAGAGCTTGTGCGCCTGTTGCATCGGTGAAGGTTGACCAATTCACCTGACTGTTTTGCAGCACAATGGACCCCGTGCAATCGGCAGTGACGGTGTTTCCATAACCGGAGAGGTCTGTGTGGTCCACCAGCGTAAGGCATGCTGTGTCACCGGAGAGGTGTGTTCTGCTAAGGCTTGAGGGGAAATTGCCATTGTTGTCTGCGTTCCATTCGATGCCGCTGTGATTACCAGTCATGGTGATGAGATCCATGTCGGCTGCGGCGTAGTTAAGGGAAATGGCTGGAATCCCGGGTGAATCCATGTCGATGGTTGCGCCGTGCACTTGGACCCGTCCACCTTGTTGGCCGAGCGTCAAGCCTTGATTGTCCACAACCAGAGGTGAGCGAGTAGGATTATTGTCTGAAAGAGCGAGCCCGTAGAGCCACAGGTCAACAGAGTTGAGAGCATAAAGGCCCGAACCTGAGGAACCTGTGACGGTGCAATTTCGGCACGTCACATCACCAGAAGAAGATTCAATGTCGTTTGATTTTTCATAATACAAACCTGCCTGATCTCCGAGAGGGGTCGAAGCGGGGTCGCCACCGTTGTCATTGGCGGTCAGATTTTCGAATGTAACGTATCGAGCGTCATACACGTGCGCCCCTGATTCCCCGTTGGAAGAGAGGTTGAGGCCCTCAACAATCACCGTCGCTTTGTCGATGAACAAGCCATCCTTGGTGTTGTTGTGAAGGTTCCAATCCGACCCCTGCATGGCGCCGCCAGAGGTGGATGAAACGCCTGATCCAACTGAACCTGAGACTGTGAGGCCGTCAAAGTGCGGCGCAAAGAACGATGAACGAACCGCGACGCCTGATTCGTGAGTGCCTTGTCCTGGGTCGCCTGAATTGAGGACCGTTAAATTTCGGAACGTTGTCGAGCTGTCAACGAAATACAGCCGCACACCAACAGTGGTTGAGTCCTCGACGAGGGTGTTTTCAAACCATGCCCCAGTGGCATTGACATCGATGGCAGCATAGCCGATGTTGGCTGTCGTGGCCCCAGCCCCACCTGTACCAAGAACTGTGAGATTGGTGAAATCCGCTGTTTCATAATTTGTGTAATTCGTGTGGTTGAGTTTGTCAACATAGACGCCCCTGTACATGGAATTGGTGACCGTGGCATCTTTGACAACCGCCCGTGTGTACCCCCCGTCATCCACATGGCGAACAACAATTCCGTTGTCCGATTTGTCGATGGTGATGTTTGTCAAAAGAGGCTGACTGTCTTCAACCCAAACGCCTGCAACCATGGCCCAAGAAGATCCGCTGATGTTATCCATTACGACGTTGCGAACCAATCCACCTGAGCCACCCCAGATGTTGATTGCTCGAGTGAGGTGATCGGTGAAATAGGCTCCATCCACAATGGGTGTGCTGCCAGCGCCAATTGAGAGGCCAATTCCATAGCGCCAATCGTTTTGAAACGGAACCATGCGGCCCGCCTGATCGATGTAGAGGTCGTGAATGGTCGGTGAGGAACTGCTGAACAAATCCATGCCAACTCGATCAGGATTGATGATGGTGAGGTTGGCGAAGAACGGGTTGCTTCCGTACATGGTAACGCCGTAGATTGCATCTTCAATCGTCAAGTTATCAATCACAGACCCTCGGCCGTTTGAACTGCTGTTGAATTGGAGCCCTTCGTGATCTGAACTTGCAAATGAATACATGACAACTGGGCAAGTTGAGGTGCCTTCAACCGTCAAGCGACCTTCAATGTAGATTCGAGCACCAGCGCCAAGTTCGATTTGGGTGCACGCACTCACAATGAGTTCGTCAAACACGGCAATCGTGTAACTCGTCGTGACGGTCACTGTTCCCGACCAAGTTGTCTGCGCTTTTGGCGAGGCATGCTCTGCTTCGACTGGGTCAGATTCACCAAGGTCGCTTGCAGGAGAGAGAACGCCGCCATATGGCATGCTCACCAACAATCCAACCAAGACAAGAGCCAACCAATGTCGATGCGCCTTGGTGTCCATGTCCTTAGGCCGTTGCAAATGCACTTCAATGGTTCGGCTTTGTGCATGCCCTGACCGTATTCGGGCCTCGTGTCATTACTTCGCAACCAATAAGACCAGTCGGCGATTGGCCAAATCATGCCTGAGGCTTTTGTGTTGTTCAAAACCCTTCCATCCCACGAGCGTGAGGTCTACCTTGCCCTTTCAGAACACAAAGCCATTGCCGAGGTCCATGCCCTTTACGGTGAATTCGACCTTTTGGTCCGCGTCAGTTCAGAAGACGCTGGCGAACTCACCTCAATGCTCATGAGAGAATTCCGTCAAATTGCTGGCGTAAAAGAAACACAGACGCTGATTGCTGTCGAATATTAAGGTGAGAAAAATGGCGATTGGATTTGTATTAATTACCACGCAACCAGGACGAGAACACGATGTCCGTTCAACACTTGATGGCATTGAATTTGTCACTGACCGATGGATGCTGTTCGGCGAATACGACTTGATTGCTCGAGTTCAAGCCGATGATGAATACACCCTCACTCGCTGCATTGTCGAAGAAATTCGAGTCATCGAGGGCATTGCAGACACCAAGACGTTGATCGGTGCTGAACTCTGATCACAACAGTGAATGAAGTTGCGCTTCGAGCGCCTTTGCCGCTCGGGGGCACCCCGCTGCTCGATGTTGTGTGATGGCTTCACGGAGCGCAATCCTTCGCATGTTGGGTTGCAGTTTCGCTTTGCATGTCCACCAGCGAGCGTGCAATCTGTGAAGGGTTGCGCTGGTTGCAGTCTGTGCTGGCTCTTTGATGAGATTGAACATCTGTTTGGCCTTGATGTCATCTAAGCCAATCAATTGCTCGACCAACGAAAGACGCAATGCATCGGCCCGAATGCTGTTGGTTTGGGCTTCGATGGCCTCTTGCATGCGTTCGGTATCGAGGGAGGTGGCATCGCTTGGTTTGGTTGCAAAGAGAGCCGCTTTTGCCTCCATGCCCAGCAAAAGTGGTTGCGCGAATCCTGCAATCCCTGCGAGCGAAGCACGAAGGCGTTCGGCCCGTTCGAAGTCATCTTCGCAGAGGGCAAGAGCATGCTGAATCATTGAGAGTGCCACAAGCGTGACGGAACGCTGTTCTGGGTGGCCTTCCGGAATTTTCACCTTTGCAAGGTACAGCTTCACATCGTTGGAGAGTGAGGGGTCTACCTGGTCGAAGACTCGGTCATCCAGTCGCCTTGAGGCAGCAGCAAGCGCCATTCGATTGGTGTCGCCTTGATCGGCCGAGTCCAAACCTTCCTCAATGATTTCATCCGCATCTTGAATTCGCCCCTCAAGCATTGCCAATCCAAGCGCTAAGTGGCGTGATTCTGCGGAATCTTCCAATCCTTCGAGGTGGCGGCGGACGTGTTCTGGCTCGCATCGCTCGATGGCCACTTTCCCTGCTAAATAATGCAAATGTGATGGCATTGTTGAAACCTTAATCGCTTGCTCCAGCAACACGGAAAAGGCACCAGAATGAGTTTCCAACAGCCGCTCCATTTCCGCATCAAGCTGCGTGTCCATGCCTTCTTCGAGGCTGGCAATTCGGTGATAGAGAAGAATAATCTGGTCATCTGCTGTTTCTGCCAAACCTTCCCAGTGCTTGACAGCCGCCTTGTGTAACCTGCGTTTCGTGTCGTCATCAAGAGCAGACCTGCGGACGTTGCGAACCAAATGTTGAATTTCCATTTTCTCTAGGTTCGAGGTCCAACGCAAGAACGCATAATCATCCAATGTGCCGACGACTTCGCTGTCGAACGCTTTGCTTGCTTCGATGGGCATTGGAACCATCACAATGTGGTCAAGCCCACTCCGAGTCGAATGATCAAGGGTCGACAGAACAACATTCTCGACATAAGATTGGACATCAGCACCTGCCTCTGGCAAGGGCGAACCTTCCTCATGGAGAAGAATCGCTAACGGGTGACCACCGAGGCTTTCTGCGATGTGCATACGCTCTCCTTCTGCAATCGAGTCGCCCAAGAGCAGGGCTGCATCCTTGACTTCAAGCGAGGGGACGGCGATTCGAGGGAGGGCTTCCGGGAACGAAAGAGGCTCACGTCCGATGAGGAGCATGTGGGCTGCTTCTGCGGTGTCAAGTTCTTTGCAAAAGGCACGGATTGAGGCAATGTGGCGCTCTGGAATAAGGTGAGCATCGTCGATGACGAG
>JAQXFM010000360.1 GCA_029250305.1 Candidatus Poseidoniaceae archaeon
CGGGGGCCCGTGGGTTAGCTTGGCCTATACTTGGCGGCTGGGGGCCGTCAGACCCCAGTTCAAATCTGGGCGGGCCCACCTGATCTTTCATTTTCAGTCAGTGGTTCGAACCATTCGAATCGAATGACGCGGACCCTTTGGATTGATATGGAAGGCATGCGAAGATTGGACCATGCGAACCGTTCAGGCTTCGACGCTTGTCTTGCTTCTTCTTCTTGCATCACTCAGCACAGTTCTGCATCCAGCTTCGGCAGCAGATACAACGGTGACGAGTGAAACCACCTGGTCAGGAGCCATTGTCCTCACTGGAAACGTCACAGTGGCCAACGGAACAACGCTCACCATCTCGCCGGGTACAACCATCGATGCAGGCGATGATCACTGGCTTCGTATTGAAGGGTCGTTGTTCGCAACAGACACCACGTTCTTTTCTTCAGTAACACCGCTCACACAAGGATCTCATGGAGCCGGGTTATGGGTCGGACTGCAGGTCGAATCGAACGGCCATGCGCAGTTGACGAATGTGGTCATCAACAACAGCAAAACAGCCGTTCGAAACCACGGAAGCCTAACCGCTTCCTTGCTCACCATCAACGATGCCTACATCGGCATCAATAACGGTGGTAGCGCCACGCTCTCGGACGTTGTCGCAAACGACATCGACTATGATGTGGTTCGAAGCACCGGCACATTGTCAGTTGAAGATGCCACCTTCACGAATGTTGCTGGGGGCATTATTTCCTCCGGTTCAAGCGACGTTTCCGATGTTTCGTTTTACCAGACCGGGCTCGCTCTCAAGGCTACATCAGGCCACCTACAGGCATCAGGCATCGCTTTTGATGGCGTTACTGTTGGTATTGCCAGCCAAGCGGGCGCCACGACATCAGTAGCAAGCGTCATTGGTTCGAATGTTGCATTGGCAGTCGATGCTGGCGACAGCGACGATCTCACACTCGACACGATGGTCATCTCCGGCCACCGCCTCCTCCTCGCAAACGGCGCAACACAAATTCACGCTCAAGACATCACCTTCACTGGAAACCTAAACGAATCGAGGGCTGTGCTCGACCAACGGTGCAGCGGGTCTTGCACATGGAACAGCACAGTGATCAGCAACACTGTTTGGGGGCTTGCTCTTTCAGGAGACGGCCATCACACCTTCAACGATCTGACGGCCACATCAAGCCTACGAAACATCGATGCCTCCGGTAATGGGGAATTGACAATGTCAACCGCCCATCTCAACGGATCTGACGCCGCCATCAGCCTTCGTGGTCCAAGCAGCACCATCGAGGAAGCAACCATCCATTCCATCTCTTCAGAGGCGCTTGCTATCGACGTGCTCGACGGCGACCATGCATGGAAAAACATCGAGGCCACCAAACCTTATTCTTCACAAGACCTCACCTCCATTGGTCTCAAAGCATGGTACAGCACCATCTCCACGGAAGGATTTTCGATTGCTCACTATGGCAATGGAATCCAACTCAGCAACACCTTGCTCAGTGGTGATTCAATTTCAACAGTTGACGGGAAATCAGTCGGCATTTCCCTGGAAGACGCTCACCTCACCGTTGATTCTCTCACCACAAGGGTCTTCCCAACGGGTGTCCAACTCGATGGAACTTCTACCTTGCAAGCATCCAGTTGGGGTGCAAATCTGCACGGGACCCCTCTTGTCGTTGCAACTGACAGCACAGCAACCGTCCGCGATTTCCAACCCCAAAACACCCAAGCAACCTCCTCTGATGCACTGGGGGATGGCTACCTCTTGTACGGCGGTTCAACAACCGCGACCATTGCCACCTCCTCCTCGGACTTCCTCGAAGAGACACCTGTGACGTTCACCGATCTCACAGGCTCGCCAATTGAAGCAACCATTGCTGTTCACGGCTTCATCTTACAAAGCAACACCAACGGCGCAGCAACACTGCCTCTCAAATCTCAAGGCAGCATTGTCGACGTCAGCCTTGGCGGTGCCGGCGTGAGGGTCACCCTCTACGGCGAGAGCATGGGCCAGTCTGTTCAAGTTCCAGTGATTCCTCAGGGCGACTG
>JAQXFM010000015.1 GCA_029250305.1 Candidatus Poseidoniaceae archaeon
CTTGGCATAGACCCACACAACATCGGCAGGTGTGCCTTTGTCATCGATGCAACCATTGGTGATCCACATCTTTCGACCGTTGATGACCCATGTGCCATCGTCTTGTTGAACGGCGGTGGTGGAAAGACCGAGGACATCTGTTCCTGCGTCTGGTTCAGACATGGCCATGGCCCCGATCCATTCGCCAGAGCAGACCTTTGGAAGAATCCGAACTTTTTGAGCCTCGGTTCCATTGTAGGCAAGATTGTTGACAAACAACATCGAATGGGCGAGGTAGGCAAGGGCAAACCCAGGATCTGAAGCGGAGAGTTCCTCATGGACAATTGCACATGCTGTAGCGTCGAGTCCAGCACCGCCGTATTCCTCAGGAGCACTGATGCCGAGCAAACCAAGTTCGCCCATCGAGCGAAGTAATTCAAGATTGAAGCGTTCGTGCTTATCGTGTTCAAAGGCTTGTGGCTCCACATATTCGTTGGTCCAATCACGGACCATTTCACGCAGCATCAAGTGTTCTTCACTGGGGTTTGCAATGTCCATGGTGGTCACCTTCATCCCCGTGGGGGAGCACCCCCTTTTTCACCCTTTGTCGATGTTTATTCGCTTAACGGCGAAACAAACCACGTCGACTTTGCCTTTTTCGACCCGTTCGCACACGGCGTGATGGCGAGGGCGTTTCGTGTTCTGCGCCCATTGGAGGCCGTTGGCGTGTCTGGAGTGGAGGGCCTCGGCGTTGAGGCGTGGTTGAAGGAGCGGATGAGGTTCGCTTCACTTTGCGAATCTTCGGTGCGTCAGAGCGAGGGATTTTCCTTGCACGCTGACCAACATGACGCAAATGATTGTTCACCGTCTGGTTCGGTTTAGGCTTTGTTTCGATGCCCGCTTGATTGAGGACTTGAGTTGCCAGTTGGCGGGGTGTCGAAGCGAACGTGACTTCTTCCACGATGCGGCTTGCGAGGTGGTGAAGCGTTTGATCGCCTTCGACCTTTGGTTGTGAGCGAACATCAACATGAAGCGTTGGTTCCTCCACCTGCCTTTTTGGTGCGTCATCCATCAATCCAATCAGAAAATTTGTGCTCAAAGCATCCTGCTTTCGCTCAACCATACGCATCCCATCCAATTGTGAATGGTCGTTCATTTGGTTATCAATATTCCCCGCGATTCGATGAGGAAAAAGGCGTTTTAAGCCGTTAAACGGTGAATTCACTCTTGCTCATCGCCGTTCATTGCAGCGACAAATGCTCGGTAATCTTCCTCAAGATCAAACTCCAATGGAATGACCATGAGTTCCAAGCAATCCTGACACTGGTAGCGTTGACCAGTCATGAAACCAACATAGGGATAGACACGAATGCCGTGGCAGGCGATGCAAACTCGAAACGACATAACAGGTGCCTCACTTTGCCCAAAGCAAGTGGGCCTCATAGTCGTTGGTTTTGTTCCAAGGCGAACGCATCGGGATCCTGCACGCGCTGAACTGCCCGCACAAACGGCTCATGGCGAGGCCGAAGGGCCGAGCGTTTCATCATACCCAATATTCTCCAAAGTCCAGAAAACATGGCCTTCAGCGACCTCAATGGGTGGCGAAACCACCGAAGCGGGTTGCCCATGCCCACAAGTGGGTAACGCAACTGCTCGCCCA
>JAQXFM010000021.1 GCA_029250305.1 Candidatus Poseidoniaceae archaeon
ACATACGGACTTCTGTCCTCTATGTCTACATCATGCAACGCAAGCCACAGGCATGGCAAGAGCGCATGCTGAAAATCATTGATGACAACACAAAACTCCCTGGTGGTTGGAAGCACAACCTCCCTGATTTTGAGTCTCACTTAGAGGACCTTGGATTGATTGAAGAAGGCGAGGAAGAACAGTTCCAGCAATGGAATGAAGAAGAGTGAAGTTGCACTACTTGCAACGAAGCACCAGTCATTCGTGCCGCTGTCCAATAATTGCCGGCAAAACAATGAAAGGAGCCAAAGGCTCGACATACAATACTGAACGCCTCTTGCGGCCATGGTGATACGATGGATATTTCGAGTGAATTGGTGGCCGTCAATACAATCCTCATCACGCTGATGATTTCAGAAGGATTGTACACGAAATTCGCTCTCCAAAAGCAAGCACCGTGGAAGGAGATGATTTACAACCTCAACTCTGGCCACCTCATCATGTGGATTTTTCGTGGTTTTGAAATCGTGGGCTACTACTACATCTGGCTCCATTCCCCGTTCAGATTCTTTGATGGAGTCCCCTATTGGGCCACGGTTGTGATCGCTTTCATCTGTTGGGATTTCGGATTCTATTGGTTCCACAGAATGCACCACAAATTTTCTGTGCTTTGGGCATTACACAATGTCCATCATGAAGGTGAACATTTCAACCTCTCACTCGGCATCCGAAACGCTTGGTTTTCTTCCATTTCAGCCCTACCGTTTTACAGTTTCATGGCTATTGTGGGCATCGAAACGCAAATTTTCGTGTTGGTTGCAAGCACGCACATTGTCATTCAATTCTATAACCACAATGGTATTGTTAAGAAATCTGGATTCCTTGAACACATCATGATTACACCTTCCCATCATCGGGTGCATCATGGCATGCAGGAGATATACATCGACAAGAATTTTGGTGGCACACTGGTGCTTTGGGACAAAATGTTTGGCACCTTTCAGAAGGAAGAAGAGGACATACCTGTCCAATTCGGCACAGAAAAGCCACTTGGAACGACCAATGTCTTTTGGGGGAACCTGATTCCAATCATGCGATGGATGGGGTTCAATGTCAAGGCCCCTGTGCAAGGCAAGTTCAAAATTTCAAATTTCCATATTGTCCTCCATGGCCTCTTATTGTTCACGATTTACATCCAATACCTCCTCATGGAGTTAAACGGAACTTACACGGACAGATTGATTGTCTTCACCATTGGGATTGCCGGAACAATTGGGTTAGGGTTCATTAGCGATCAGAAGCTATGGGGATACAGGTTCAATTTACTCGCCTCCTCCATTCTTGTGACCTCATATTTCGTATTTTTCAGAATGAACGACGTCACATTCGAGGCAATTTTAGCAATGCTAATGTTCTCCAATTTAGTGATGTTCTTAACCGCCATTGAGGATATGCCACCTACCACAACACGGCTATCTGCGACACGAACGAACCCACAGGTGGACTAAGTCACATGGTTTGCCGGTTGAATGTTTTTAATGAATTCATTTGATTCTTAATCATGGACCAAGGGGGGGAGCATGCTCAGATTCTCGCCTTCGCGGGGTACCTTCCTGAAAAGAGCGTCGACACA
Organism: Candidatus Poseidoniaceae archaeon; assembly: GCA_029250305.1. Classification (GTDB taxonomy): domain Archaea; phylum Thermoplasmatota; class Poseidoniia; order Poseidoniales; family Poseidoniaceae; genus MGIIa-L1. The sequence continues at coordinate 1,613 of JAQXFM010000021.1, forward strand.
GAATCTTTTGCTAAACTTGGCGACCTTCCCGCTTCAATCGAGTTCAAACGATTGACAGGGATTCTTGCTCACAGAGAGGCTGGAGATGATGAGGGAAGTCTTGAACTCGCCGTGAAGGCAGGAAAGAAAGCGCTCCTACGAGGATCTGTCGCTCCAGAAGAAATCGATTTGGTCATCAGTTGTTCGGTGAGTCAACTCTCCCCTGAACTCCACCAACACATCTCACCGAGTTTTGCCACCTACATCGCCCATGAACTTGGTATTCATAACGCCCAAACATTCGATGTTGCAAATGCATGTTCGAGCATGATGACGGCTCTCATGATCGCACAAGCGAAAATCAAGGCCGGAAAGATACGCCACGCCCTCGTTGTTTCTGGCGAGCACATCACATCACTGATTGATGAAGCAAAAAGCAAGAACCTCTGGCTTCACAACAAAGCCATCGCATCGTTGAGTGTTGGTGACGGAGCGGCTGCTTACATCGTCGGGCCAAGCACAGAACCAAACAGAATGATTTTCAGTGAACCATTTACCTTTGCTCAGTACAACAATCACTGCATTGGTGAAGCATCTCGAGAACGCCCCG
>JAQXFM010000143.1 GCA_029250305.1 Candidatus Poseidoniaceae archaeon
GGTCTGGAATCGCGTAAATCTTTGCCAGTGGTTCGGTAACGGCAGAGAATTGTTCACCAGTGACTTCGACCCCCCGCTCTGCCAAGCGACGAAGGAAGGTCGAGCGAAGTTGTTCAGCATCGACACCTGGTTCAATGTTCATGATCCCGTTGAGGCGGCTCATCTCACCAAGGAGGGCATCTAAGTCCAAATCGGGCCATTTGGCAGTGATCGTCGAGAACTGAGCGAGGTCTTTGAGCCACGCTGTGGATTCAGGATAAATGGATTCGTAGATGGTTGGCGTTCCAGCAGCTGCCCAACAAAATCGTTCGAGGCCGTAGCCAGTGTCGATAATTTGCAGGGGCATTTCTCTGTAGCGATCGCCCTTGAGTTCAACATCGCCTTCAGGGTGTTCTTCCATGTTCATGAACACAAGTGTGGCGAGTTCAAGCCCACCGACGATAACTTCAACGGCTGCGCCAGCGTTTCCACCACCGCACCATGGATTTTCAACGTAGGTAATTTCGTTGGCATCGATTCCGAGTGCATCGGTAAGTAGGTCATGACAGAACCGAACACATTCTTCCATCCAGTAGAACATCCGTCCTTCATCAGGGCGATTAAACACATGGTGAGCCATCATTTCGAACGTCGTCAGGTGACGACCCGAACGACCCACTGCGTCAACATCTGTGAGACGAATGCACGGTTGGGAGATCGTAAGCGGGTTCGCAGGCGGTTCCACTTCGCCGGATGTCACATGAGGTTGGAAATCAGCAATCGATGCGATTGTCAGATGTATATCATCACGCCATCGTGCGAGAACGGGGTATGGATTGACGCGTGTGTGCTCTCGTTCTTCAAAGAACTTCAGAAACGTCTCCCTCATCGCATCTTTCAATGCTTTTCCACGCATCGGATAGCCCTGGATGAGCGGGGCACCGATGAAGGAATACTCATCTTCTGTTGTGTCGCCACAGGTGACTCGATCTTCGTCGGTGGTCCAAAACCACAACGATGTGATGGTGCATTGTTTGCGAACAAAACCGTTTTCGTGGAACACGGCTAAATCGATTGGTGGCAAACTCATAGCAACACACCCATGGAGGAACGCCTCTGCGAGCGACGCCTCCCCCTTGAAACCTGTGCCGTGGAATCATCCAATTGACTTGAACAACGCTCAAAGGTGATTCACCCAACGCCCAGTCATGGGCGAAGATTGGCGCAATCACCTCTCCGACGAGGGTGATGGAACCATGCGAATCAAGGCTCATGGGAACATGAAGGTCGATGCGAGGCTGGTGACTGACCAACAGCATCTCTTGAACCATGCAGATGATCGTGGCCCTGAACAACTCGTCAACGCCGCTGCTCTTCCTGGAATTGTTGGAGAAGCATGGGCAATGGCTGATTGGCATTTTGGCTACGGTCTGCCGATTGGTGGCGTAATTGCTACCGACACTGAGGCTGGTGAACTCGGAGGGGCCATTTCACCGGGTGGTGTTGGTTTTGACATCAATTGTGGCGTACGAATGTTGGCATTGGATGCAACAGAATCTGATATTCCCAACCTGAAAAAACTGGCTGGGCGTCTTGCGGGTCGCATTCCAGCGGGCGCCTCAGGGAAGGGTGGACTTGAGATTAACAGCCAACAATTGGATGATTTGATTCAACGGGGTGCACATGCTGCTGTCGATTTTGGCTTTGGATTTGACGAAGACCTTGCCCACATTGAATCCAACGGATTGCTCCACACTGAAGAGCCAGCCATCTCAACGAGAGCACGAGAGCGTGGTTTACGTGCCCTCGGCACACTTGGGAGTGGAAACCATTTCCTCGAACTTCAAACCGTTGGAAAAACAGTGGATGCTGAGACAGCGGAAAAATGGGGGTTGTACGAAGGCCAACTCGTGGCCATGATTCACTCAGGATCTCGTGGTCTTGGACACCAAGTCTGCAGCGATCATGTCCGTGCCCTTGAATCGAGGTACACCTCGAGTAACGGCATGTGGGTTGAGGAATCATGGGGCTATTCTCTGCCAGATCGGCAACTCGCAGCAGCCCCTTTCCACAGCAAGGAAGGCCAGTCTTATTTCGACGCGATGAACGCCGCGGCCAATTTCGCATTCGCCAACCGCAGTGCACTTGCCCATCGCCTTCGTGAAGTTCTCCGACTCGAACTTGGTACTGATGGGGAAGCTCGTGTTCTGTATGATGTCGCCCATAACATTGCCAAAGTGGAACACCATCACATCGATGGTGTCGAATGCAAGGTCTGTGTCCACCGAAAAGGAGCGACCCGAGCCTTTGGTGGAGATCACAGTGACATCACCGGTGGCTATGCACAGAGCGGACAACCGGTGCTGGTTCCTGGCGACATGGGAACTGGCTCGTGGCTTTTAGCAGGTCCGAAGCAAGGCACGAACAAAGCCTTTGGCTCGTCATGCCACGGTGCGGGTCGAGCGCTCTCGAGAACAAAAGCGAAGAAAACCATCGATGGAAAAGCCCTCAAACTCGAATTAGAAGCGAAAGGCATTCGCATCCATGCATCAACACCAAATGTCTTGGCAGAAGAAGCACCGGATGCCTACAAGGATGTTGATGAAGTCATAGCCCTCACAAATCGTGCAGACCTCGCTCGACCAGTGGTCCGATTGAACCCGCTCGCCGTCATCAAAGGTTGAACCTTACATGCAGTAGTTGTTTGCTGGTTGGCCAGGAATGGTTGGTGCTGCTCCGCTGTGCACCCCATCTGGCTCTTCGCAAATCACGCTTAGCAACGTGTTCACGAGGTCTTTCAGTTCATCTACTTGGCTCTGAAGATCTCGCACCCTTTGGCGCATCTCCGTTTTTGTTTCAAGCTCTCGCTCCATTTCTCATCCCATCCGGAGAAGTTGCCTTCTCCAAGAAAACATTTGTTAAAATCACCTTATAGCCTTTGAGGGCAACACTTCGCCTCCCCCTTGCATTTCTATAGGTTCAGTTCGACGCGAAGCGGTTATATTGGTCCGGTAAGTCGCCACGACTACTGCCACCGTGGCTTAGCGGTATAGCACCTCATTGGTAATGAGGAGGTCGCGAGTTCAATTCTCGCCGGTGGCTCCACTCACAAAACACGATTCTAACGGTCGTACTTCCCCTAAACATTAAGAGGCTTCTTGACCGACTTTCGGATGAAGAAGGCAACTTCTTCGGATGGGATGGGAATGAACGAATCTACTGAAAAGAAGGCCGATATGCGAGAACGAGTTAAGGAATTACAGTCACAGGTTGACGATTTGAAGGAACTTGTGAATACACTCTTGTCGGTCATTGTCGAAGAACCAGATGGCGTTCACTCAGGTGCTGCGCCAACATCCGGTCAACCAATGGCCAATATGTGCATGTGATTATCCCTTAATCACAGCAATCGGCTCTAAGCGTATTATTGGCCTTGCCAGCTTCGCTGCAAATGTGTTCTTGATCACATTATCGACATTTTTGTATGCTGCAGGAGCTTCCTCAGAAAGAATGTTTTTTGTTGCTGCATGAACAATAACGCCTTGATCATCGAGTTCATTTTTCTGCTTTACTGGGTCGATAGTTTTTCGAGCAACGGTTCGAGACATCGCTCTTCCTGCACCGTGACATGCACTTCCAAAAGCAATGTTTTGTCCATTTGCAGGCCCCGCCATGATCCACGAC
>JAQXFM010000032.1 GCA_029250305.1 Candidatus Poseidoniaceae archaeon
GATAAGGAATGGGACCTAAACCCACCGCCGTTGACCAAGCTGGGCGACCCCCGCGCAGACTGATGGCGGCGCCTCTTAGATTTGAAACAAGCGATTCATTCGGATGCCGAAAAGCCAGCACTTTCGATGAGTTCAATCACCTGTATAATGGACATTGAGCCGTTGGTTGTGATGACGCCACTGGCCGTTTCATGCGAGACATCTGCGGTGGTAATTCCGGGGGATTTCTCAAGGACACCGGTCAGCCTGCTTGAACATCCTCCACAGGACATTCCAGTGATGTTGAGGGTGTGAACGACCGCTGCCATGTGGTGCTCTCCAAGGTCGATGTTCAATTGCTTTTGTATTCAGGCGCTCATTCTTTGGCAGGGGTCCAACCGCGCAGCACAAGGGAATTTGCCACGACGCTAAACGAAGACAAGGACATCGCTGCTGCAGCAAATGCAGGCGGCAATAACAAGCCAGTGAACGGGAGCATGAGCCCCATTGCCAATGGGATGCCGATGAGGTTGTAGGCGAACGCCCAGCCAAGATTGGTGCGAATCCTTCGCATGGTCGCGCGACCGAGTTCCAACGATGAAACGGCATCGATCATGTCGTTTCGCAAGACGATGAAATCCGCAGCCTCGAGCGCAATGTCTGAGCCAGCGCCCATCGCTAAGCCAACATGTGCGGCCGACATTGCCGCAGCGTCGTTGATGCCATCGCCCACCATTGCCACCGTCCGTCCTTCTTCGATCAAACGATGAATGTGGGCGGCTTTTTCGTCAGGTTTGACACCAGCGATTACGTTCTCAATGCCTATTTTCTCAGCGACAGCCTCAGCCGATTCAAGTCGGTCTCCGGTCAGCATGATGACCTCGAGGTTCATTTGACGTGCAAGCTTCACAGCCTTTTCTGAAGTGCCTCGTATGCGGTCGCTGGCCTCAATCCATCCAAGCAAACGCAGGCCATGACTGACGAGGATGATCGTGACCCCTTTTGCTGCTGCCTTTGCGAGCTTGTCGGACACCTCAGTGCTCCATTCAACCCCAACTTCGCTCATTAGGTCAGCGTTTCCAACAGCGACAAGAGCGCCCTCAGACGTACCAATGAGTCCCATCCCGGGCATGGTTTGGACATCGGTCACTTCGGGGCGGGTCTTGGTCACGTTCGACCATGAAGTGTGGATTGCTTGAGCGAGAGGGTGAATGGATTCCCGTTCGAGGGCTGAAGCGATGCCAAGGATTTCTTTCACTTCAGCGTCCAACAGTTCAATGTGGGTGACGCGTGGTTTTCCAGAGGTGATGGTCCCGGTTTTATCGACGACCAGTGTGTCGGTTTTGTGGGCGAGTTCCAGCGCTTCAATGCCTTTGATCAGCAATCCATGTTTCGCACCAACGCCCGTGCCCACAATCAGGGCGGTTGGCGTAGCAAGGCCAAGGGCGCAGGGGCATGCAATAACAAGCGTGGACACTAGCACCATCACAGCCAATTCTCCATCGCTTTCGAACGGGTTGTGGGCGTCAGCATACCCTGAAAATGCCCAAAAGAGGGCAGCGAGGGTGGCCATAACAATGACGGTTGGGACAAAAACCCCGGCGACCTGATCGACAAGGCGTTGAATCGGGGCCTTCCCCATCTGTGCTTCATGAACGAGGTCGACAATTTCATCGAGCAACGTGTTTCCAGCAAGCGAAGTGGTTCGAACGAAGACACTTCCATCAAGAACGACGGTCCCAGCCATGACTGCTTCGCCATCCTTCTTTCGAACAGGGTATGGCTCGCCCGTCATCATCGATTCATCGATGCTGATGCCGCCGCCCACGATGTGTCCGTCAAGTGGAATTGCTTCACCAACGACCACCTTGAGCAAGGCACCTTCTGGAACAGCGCTGACGTTTCGTGTCTCGGTATGGCCAAGTGCCTCATCGATCACCATGCGGGCTGTTTTGGGTTGCAACGCCATCAAACTGTGAACAGCATCTGTTGCCTTCATCTTGGCAGAGGCTTCCAACCAATGACCCAACAGGACAAAACCGATGATGAACACGACCCCATCAAAGAACACATGCTCGGCTTGAGTCAAAATCGATGGAGCGCCTGCGGCCGAGGGGGCGAGAACGACCAATACAGACCACACAAACGCCACAGTGGTTCCCAAAGTGATGAGCACATCCATGTTTGCACGTCCTGTTCGGAGCGAGGCAAATGCGTTTTTGTGAATGCCCCAACCCGACCAAACATACACTGGTAAACAAGCGTAGAACGCAAGCACATGGCGAATGTCGAGGTTGTATTCCGACCCCATGTCCTTTGCAAACATCGTGAGCCACACCGTCGGGAGGGCAAGTACGAGCGCGAGGATGACCTTGCGTTTGTCTCGCTCCAATGTCCGTCGATCAGCCTCCATTTGGTCGGCTGGTGAAACCGATTGCGAAGCACCGAATCCTCCGCGTTCAATTGCTGCAATCACCTTCTGAATGACGTCCTCTCCAGCACCGCTGGTCAAGGTAATGCGTCCTCGCCTCATCGGCAGATTCACCGCTGCGGATTCAACTCCATCGACCTTCAAGGCCAATGTTTCAACAGATTGAACACACGAGCCACAGGTCATGCCTGTGATTGACAATGTGGCCTCAGATTGCATCGAATCCCTCAATTGCAACATCCATTTTCAGCACAGCTTACGAGGTTCCAATCACCTTCGTCCATGGTGATGCAACCGCATCCACACATGCACATCCAACCGACTTGTTCCCAACCCTTGCCACCTTCTGCGCGAGTGTAGAGGCGTTTCATTTTGCAAGAGCAATCGCAGGTCTGCGCCTTGATACGTGCCATGACTTACGGTTTATTGTAGTCAATATAAACACTTTGTTTTGACTACATTAATTGACAGGAGCCAAATCCAACGACCCGCCCCAGACATCCAGACCACGCAGCCTGCATGGGAACACCTGGCCAAGTTGAATCACCGGTGGGTGTTCGCCATTGTGATCGGGTTCTGCTGGAAGGACGCTGAGTCCAAATTCATCAACCAAGAGCCTTCGTTTGCCGCCAAGTTGTCGTACGTGCATGCGCCCATGAACCGACCCATCATCAGCCAAATCAAGGAACACCCACACACCACGTAAGCCAGTGACCCTCGCTTTGTACGTCGTGTCGCCTTCGATGGCAGCGTCTTCGTTTGATTGGCCTCCAATCGAGCCGCCACGGAGCAGGTGAATGTGGTATGCGTTCGCAACGAGTTCCCATTCAAGCCGCTTTGCCGAATGACCACGTTCGGAACAATGCGCTGCAAGGGTGGCCGTTTCCTCCTCGTCGTGAACCCATGCCAAGCCATGCAAATGTGCCTTGAGTTGTCGGTGAGCCATCAAGTCTGGATACCTTCGAATCGGAGAAGTGAAGTGAACATAGGCATCGAGGTTCAACCCAAAGTGGCCCAAATTCTCCTCGCTGTACTTTGCTCGTTGCATCAATTGGAACAAGCCTTGATCGACCACCCTGCGAATGGGTCCAGTAAGTTGAGATGCTTTCTCTTGGGCATGCTCAAGAGCATCGAGAATGGATTGGCGTGCATCTGGGTCGAGCACGTTTGCAAGGTAGGGGTCCACGTCCTCAGTTGGCTCCTTCTCGGGCTCACTCAGTCCAGAGAGGTCCACGCCAGCACCGGCCCATGCACCGAGCAAGTTGCTCAGTTCAGTGGTTTCACTTTGACCATGGGTTCTCGTTGATGGGCGGGGCAACACAATGTCCACGCCCAGCGCGTCCAACTTTGCGTTCAACTCCTCGACTTCAGGAGCGTCGGGCGGCGTGTGGCATCGCCATGGAAGCGGGGCCCCAATTGAGCCGAGGTAGTGCCCAATCGAAGCATTGGTTGCGACCATGAACGATTCAATCATGCGCGTGGCTTCATTCGGCCATTTCACGTCCACACGAATCGATTCGTCACCATGCAATCGAGGTCGCAGTTCAGCGTTCTGGATGTTAAGTCGTACCTCTTTTGCTTGCCATGCAGCCGCGAGCTCAAACATGGGTTTGAACTCGGGTTTTCCAAGTGCATCTTCGTAGGCAAGATTGCGTTTGACATTGATGACGGCTTCGTACGCCTCTGTGCTTTCAATCTCATTTGCATCATTGAGGTGCATGGCGACCACCATTGAGAATCGGTCCACTTCAGCTCGAAGTGAGCATAATTCATCGGCGAGTTTTGGGGGGAGCATCGGTAGGACGGCGTGTGGGAGATAGACAGATGTGGCTCGGTTTCGAGCCGATGCGTCGAGGGTGGTGCCCGGTCGGACATAGTGTGCAACATCGGCGATACCGACCCATAATGTTCGACGACCGTTCGCTTCGACAAGGCACACTGCGTCGTCGAAATCCTTTGCATCATGAGGGTCAATAGTGACAAATGGCAAGTGGCGAAGATCCGTTCGTCCTGATTCAACAGCGGCATTACCATCGACTTCAGGGAGGGATTCTGCGGCTTCGATGAGGCGTTCGTTGTAGGTCGATGGGAACGGATTGAACCCACCCTCGCGCTTGTTTTCCAATCGGTGTTCAAGCAAACTCCGGGCCGTGTGGTGCTTGGCTTGAAGGAGGAGCAGCGCCATGCTTGGCTCTGCTTCAGGGAACCGAAGGCCAGACCTGCGTTTGGCGATGAATCGAGCTTCTTTGACTAAATCGAACGCTCCCCATGAGCGCATCACTTCGCCCTCAACGAGGGTGAATGCATCGGGGTAATCTTCGCCGGCGAGGTGCGCCATCCACACCGTCTCTAACAGGGCATAGCGTTCTGCGTCGGCTTTTGACACATAGACGCCTTCCTCTGCATTGACAGCATCGCCTTGCATGAGGGCAGGAAGTCCAGTCAGTGGAGGGGTGCTGCCAGCGGCGTGGAGGGAGGTGAATGCTTGCCACGAGCGAACGCTCGTCTCGATTGTTTCCACATCAGCAGGCGTGCGGAGAACGAATTCATTTTCTTCAGTCAGTACGTAGCGTTCTCCCTTGTTTCTGGCAAGGGAAAGCGTTTGATCGATGTCGCTTCGGAAGGCACGTTCGGCTTTCTCGTCAAGTTTGAATCGATGGTGGAGGTTTTCTTTCTCGGTGAGGTACTCGGCTATCGAGGCGCCATTCCAAGCTGTGGACCAGAGCGTTTCGTCCTGAGCGAAATGACCGCTCAACCGTCGCCAAAGTCGCTCATCAGCAGGGGTTTGAGGCCCCTTGTTGCGCTTCTGATTGTGGCGGTTCTTCCCCTTCTTGTTTGGTCGCGCCATTTCACAACCCCTTGTCTCTCAATGCTTCGAGTGCCTTGATTTGGGCCTTTGACAGTCCATCCACTTCCGGAAGAACAAATTCGAGTTCCAAATCGCCGCCGTCGTAGCCAGCACCGGGCACTTTGCGGCGGTCCCCGACATGCGTTTCAGCAGCAACGGTGAGTTTGATGGTCTTGCCAGATGGCAATTTGACCTTGACTTTACCACCGAGCATGAGCGTGCTGTAAGGGGCTTGAACTTCTTGTACCAGCGTGGCCCTTACAGCACGCTCATGATCGGTGGTAAAGTCAAGGTCAAATTGCCATCCGGCAAGACCATAAAACT